>DATACV010000174.1:0-16878 GCA_036258875.1 Rubrobacteraceae bacterium | reverse complement strand
GGCCTAACGCCCCCAGGTAGTCGAGGGCGACGGCGTCCTTGAGGAGCGCGGACTCCGTCGAGCCGCCGTGCGGGGCGCCGGGCGGGTGGGCCAGGATCGCCTCGATGACGGCCCTCGTGGCCTGCGGGGGGAAGTCCCCGTCCCTCAGGACCCGCTCGGCGACGTCCGCCGAGCGCCGCGCGTGGTCCGGGGCCTCGCGGAACGCCTAGGCCTTGTAGAGGCCTACGTCGTGCAGGAGGGCAGCGATGCGCAGGATCTCCCGGTCGTGGTGGATGCGCTCCGACCTGGCCAGTTCCTCGGCGAGCGCGTGGACCCTCAGGCAGTGGGTGTAGCCCCAGACGGGGTGGGTCCCCACCCGGGCTACGAGCGCCTCGACCTCCTCGACCAGCGGCTTCATCCGGGAGAGAGTCTAGCGAATACGCTCTACCCGCGCGAACATCGGGCGGCCCGCGCGGGCGGGCCGCCCCGTGGTGAAGGTGAAACTACGCGGTCAGGCCTGGGCGGCGGCGCTCTTGCCGGTCCCCTCTTCGATGGCCGTGAGCGGTCTCGCCACGTTCTCCAGCGATTGTCCTTCGGCCCTCACGCCGAGGAAGATCTCGACGAGGGCAGCGAAGATCATCAACCCCGCGCTCAGCAGGTACGCGATGAACAGGTTGGTGACGTCGCCCGTGCCGATCAGGTTGCCGAAGATGACCGGGCCCGAGATCCCGCCGAGGGCCGTGGCTATGGCGTAGAAGACGGCTATGGCCATGGCCCTTATCTCCATGGGGAAGACTTCGCTCACCGTCAGGTAGCCGGCGCTTGCGGCGGCCGAGGCGAAGAAGAAGATCACGCACCACAGCGCCGTCTGGGTGACGGCGTTCAGGACGTCCAGGTAGAACAGGTAGCCGGTCCCGGCCAGCAACGCGCCCGAGATGAAGTAGCAGCCCGCGATCATCGGCACCCGGCCCACCGTGTCGAAGAACCGCCCGAGAAGCCAGGGGCCGAGCACGTTGCCGATGGCGAACGGGAAGATGTAGTAGGGGACGTTGCTGGCGTCTATGTTGTAGAAACGGGTGAGGACGAGCGCGTAGGTGAAGAAGATCGCGTTGTAGAGGAAGGCCTGGCTGCCCATGAGGGTGAGGCCGAGGACGGTGCGCTTCGGGTACATCTGGAACATCGCCTTGAAGATCACGCCGAACCCTATGCTCTCGCGCTGCTCGACGACTATCGGCGGGCCTTCGACGGGAGGGAGATCCCTGTCGGTTTGCCGGCTCACCTGTTCCTCTATGGCGTCGGTGGTCTCCTCCGCCTCCTCGGTTCGCCCGTGGGTGAGGAGCCAGCGCGGGCTCTCGGGGACGTAGCGCCGGATCAGGAGTACGCAGATGCCGAGCAGCGCCCCGAGCCAGAACGCTATCCTCCAGCCGTAGGCCTGGTCCACGATGTTCTCGTTGAGCAGCAGGATCGCGGCCCCGCTGCCCAGGATCGTGCCGATCCAGTAGCTGCCGCTGATGGCGAGAGCCACCTGCCCGCGGTACCTCGCCGGGATCAGCTCGTCCACGGCTGAGTAGATGGCCGAGTACTCCCCGCCTATGCCCGTGCCCGCCATGAAGCGGAAGAAGGCGAAGCTCCAGAAGTTCCACGAGAAACCGGTGAGGAAGCTGAACACGAGATACACGGCAAGCGTAATGAGGAAGAGCCTCTTTCGCCCGTACTTGTCGGTCAGGTAGGAGAAGAATAGCGCCCCCGTGCACGCCCCGGCGATGTAGATGCCGGCCGCGAGCCCGATCTGGGCCTCCGTGAGGTTGAGCCCCGAGGCAGGCTCGGCGAGCCTGCCCGCTATGTTGCCGACGATGGTCACCTCGAGCCCGTCGAGGATCCAGGTAATGCCAAGGGCCAGGACGACGAGCCAGTGCCACCGGGCCCATGGCAGCCGGTCCATCCTCGATGGGATCCGGCTCTCGACCGTGCCGTGCGCCGCTGATGCTCCCTCGCTCACCCATGCCTCCCCTCTGTCCGGCCGGAGCCAGGTTGGCTTCCCGCCCTACCGTTCTCTTGACGGGGTGCCTGTACCCTATGCAACGCACGCTTAATCCCGGCCTCCTGGCGGGCTCTGGTTGTTTGCTTCCGGTTGTGTGCTGGTAAGTATGGGGATTGCGTAAGGGGTGGCGGGTCTTCTGACCGTCGGCCCGACCAGGCCGCCGGGCCACAGACGAGGAGGTCGAGATGAGCGAATTTCCGGCGAAGATACTGCTGGCGACCGACGGCTCGGAGGACGCGATGCTGGCCGCCAGGGCAGCCATCTCGCTGGCACGCGACACCGGCGCGGAGCTGCACGTCATCCATGTCGGCCCGCACCACGTCTACCCTCCCCACACCGCAGGTCCTACCCCGCCCACGGGGACCGATACGGAGATCAGACGCGAGGCCCAGGGGGCGCTCGACTGGCAGGTGAACGAGATAGAGAAGGCAGGAGGGGGTGTCACCGAGGCGCACCTGCGCATCGGTAAGGCAGACGAGGAGATCCTGCGCCTGAGCGAGGATATAGTCGCCGGGCTCATAGTCGTCGGGAACCAGGGATTCGGCCAGAAGTTCAGCCGGATGAGGCGCTTCCTCATGGGGAGCACCTCCGAGAAGGTCTCGCGTTACGCGCGCTGCTCCGTGATGGTGGTGCGCAGGGACCTCTACGACCGGCCCTCGGCGTAGAGCGCCGCCGGCCTACGAGCGCCCCTCGGAGAACGCTCCCTCCTCGCCCAGGGCGCGTACGCCACCCGGTGCATCGGGGAACGCCCCCGGGTGCAAGACGTGGGCCAGGATCTCGACCCCCTCGACCAGCCGCGGCGCCGGACGGGAGAAGTAGGAGTTCGCGTCCACGACCCACACCCGCCCATCCCTGACGGCGGGCAGATCACCCCAGCCGGGGAGCTCGGGAAGCAGGTGGCGAGCCTCCTCGGCGGCGCGGCGCTCGTCGAAGCCGCAGGGCATGAGTACGAGCACCTCGGGAGCTGCCTCGAGGACCTCCTCCCACGAGAGGCGCGCGGAGCGCTCCCCGGCTCCGGCGAAGACCTCCTCCCCGCCCGCGATACTGACCATCTCGGGGACCCAGTGGCCGGCGGAGAACGGCGGGTCGAGCCACTCGATGCACCCGACGCGCGGCCTACAGAGCCCCGCCACGGCACGCTCCACGCCGGCCAGCCTCGCTTCGAGGGCGGAGATCCTCTCGCGGGCCTCGTCGCCGCGGCCCAGGGCTTCCCCTATCCTCACGGCGTCGTCGAAGACGTCGCCGATCGAGGTCGGGTTGAGGGTGAGGATCTCGGGCTCCTTTTCCAACCCCTCCACAGCCCTCTCTACGAGGCTCGTGGAGACGGCGCAGACGTCGCAGAGGCCCTGGGTGAGGATCAGGTCGGGCGCCAGCTCTTCGAGTAGTTTCGCGTCCAGCGCATAGAGGCTGCCGCTATCGGTCATGTGCCGCTCGACGGCGGCGTCGATCTCGGCGCTGGTCATGCCGTGCCCGTCTATCTCGCTGCTCGTGAGCCTGGGGAGCCTCTCGACGCCAGCGGGGTAGTCGCACTCGTGGGTCACGCCGACCAGGGCGCCGACCGCCCCGGCGAAGTGGACCATCTCGGTGGCGCTCGGCAGCAGCGAGGCTACTCGCAAGCTAGGCTTCAGGGCTTGTCGGCGCACGTCCTGGTTCGTCGCCGGAAGCCCTCCCGAAACGGTGTGCGCAAACCTAAGTCCGTCGCCCCGAGTCACCAATACTGAACCTCCTTGCTGATGCCTGAAACCTGAAACCGCGCATTGAGAAGGTCATGGGACCTTCTCAATGTGCTTTAGAACTGCTTGCGGAGGTCGCGCAGGAGGGCGGCCTGGCCGATGTCGTCCATGGTGAGCATCCCGACGAGATCCCCCGCTCTGACGACGGGGAGGGCCCTGAGGCCGCTCTCCTGCAGGATGCGCGCGCCGTCGGTGAAGAGGTCAGCGTCGGGGGAGATGGTCGGGAAGTCCGTCTTCATCACGTCGCGCACGCTCGCGTACCTCTCTGGGGAGTGGGCGGCGGTCATGATCTCGTTGCGCGTGATCATACCCACCAGGCTCCCCCCTTCGTCCACCACAGGGAAGTCCTCCTGGTAGCCGTGGATGACCATGTCGAGGACCTGCCCGAAGGTGTGGTAGGGGGTCACGGTCTCCGTGCGGCGGCGGCTGCCCATCACGTCCGAGACCGAGAGACCGCGCAGCTGCTCGCGCTGTCTGACCATCTGGGCCTCCCCGCCGGCGCCGAAGAAGATGAAGACGGCGATGAGGGCGAGCAGCAGGTTGCCGGTCAGCAGCCCTATGAGGAAGAAGGCGGCGGCGAAGAACTGCCCCACCGCGGAGGAGATGTCGGTGGCGCGCACGGGCCCGAGGCGGGTGGCGAGCAGGCCCCTCAGCACGCGCCCGCCGTCCATCGGGAAGGCGGGTATGAGGTTGAAGACCACCAGGGCGACGTTGATGAAGCCGAGGTAGACGAAGACCTGCGCCGCCGACTGCACCCCGCCGAGTATGTCGGGGGGCGCGGTCAGGCGGCCGCCGAGCAGGAGGGCTACGCCGAAGAAGACCGGGGCGAGCACCACGTTGACGAGCGGCCCCGCGATGGCGATCTTGACCTCGTCCCAGGGCTTCTCGGGGAGGGACTTGAGCCGGGCGAGCCCGCCGATGGGCAAGAGCGTTATGTCGGCTATCTCGATCCCGAGCCTCTGGGCCACCAGCGAGTGGCCGTACTCGTGCAACAGCACGCAGACGAACAGCGCCACTATGATGCCGACGGTGGCGAGCGCGCTCCCCAGGCTGCCCGAGTTCTGGTAGGCGGTGAAGCCGAAGAAAGCCAGGAGCAGGAAGAAGGTCCAGTGGACCTTCACGTCTATGCCGAACGCCCGGCCTACCTTTATCGAGCCGCCCATCTAGACCTGAGTTTACCCGACCGGCGAAGGACCCAAGCGTGAGCGCGTTATCCTGTAGAATCGCTCCATGGAGGAACGCACCACCAGTTACCGCCTCGTCACGGACGTTGACGAGCTCCCCGGCATAGCCGATGCCCTCGCTGGCGCCGATGCCGTAGGCGCCGACGTCGAGACCACGGACCTGAGCCCGAGGGAAGGCAAGACGCGCCTGCTGCAGCTCGCGGTCCCCGACGAGACCTTCGTCATCGACGCGTTCGCCGTGGGGGACCTCTCGCCCCTCAGAGAGGTGCTGGAGAACGGGCCCGTAAAAGCGCTCCACAACTCCAAATTCGACTACCAGTTCCTGCTCGCCGAGCACGGCATCTCGGTCTCCCCGATCTTCGACACGATGCTCGCCGCCCAGCTGCTCGACGGCGGGGAGTACGGGGCCTCCTACGCCCTGGAGGCGGTGGCGGAGCGCTACCTGGACGAGGCGGTGGACAAGTCCGAGCGGCGCGCGGACTGGTCCGGCGAGCTCAGCCGCGCCCAGCTCGAGTACGCCGCCAGGGACGCCGCGATCCTCCTCCCCCTGCGCGAGCGGCTCGCCGAGAAGTTGCAAGAAGAGGAGCTCGGCTACATCTCGGAGGTGGAGTTCGCGGCGGTAGCGGCGATCTCCGAGATGGAGCTGGCTGGCATCAAGCTCGACGTCGCCCGCTGGCGGGAGCTGGAGAAGACGGTCCGCGAGCGCAGGGACCGGGCCGCCGAGCACCTGGAATCCTTCTTCCCGCCGCCCGAGGGGGTACTGCCCCTCGAGGGCCTCGGTCCCCGGCTCAACCTCAACAGCCCGAAGCAGATCACCGACGCCTTCCGCACCCTGGGGATAGAGCTGCCCGACACCAAGGTCTGGACGCTCCTCAAGATAGACCACCCGGCGGCCAAGGCGCTCCTCGAGTACCGCGAGCTGCAGAAGAAGCTCGGCACCTACCTCGAAACCTACCCGAGCTTCATCCACCCCGGGACAGGACGCATCCACGCCAACTTCCTGCAGTGTAGAGTGCCGACCGGAAGATTAGCGTGCACCAACCCAAATATTCAACAGATACCGCACGAGGACGAGTTCAGGCGCTGCTTCGTCGCCGAGGAGGGGAACGTCCTCGTCATCGCCGACTACTCGCAGATAGAGCTCAGGATCCTGGCCGAGGTCTCCGACGACCCGGCGTTCGTCGGCGCTTTTCAGAGGGGGGACGACCTCCACCGCCTTACCGCGGCGACGATGTATGGCGTGCCGATGGAGGAGGTCTCCAGGGAGCAGCGCTCGGACGCCAAGCGCATAAACTTCGGCCTGATGTACGGCCGGGGGGCGAGGAGCCTCTCAGCCCAGCTCGGCACGGACGAGGAGCGGGGCCGCCAGCTCATAGACGAGTACTTCGCCAACTACCCCAAGGTCCAGCGCTTCTTGCAGAGGACCGCCAACCGCGCCGTGAGGGACCGCGAGCTGCGCACGCTCGCCGGGCGGGTGCGGAAGTTCCGCACCGACCCCGTCGCCGACGACCGGGGGGCGATGCGCCGAGAGGCGATGAACTACCCAATTCAAGGGGCGGCAAGCGACATCGCCAAGCTGGCTCTGGGCTACGTGCGCGAAGAGTTGGAAGACCTCGACGCCCGCCTCATAAACTGCATCCACGACGAGTTCGTCGTCGAGTGCGCCGAAGAGGTCTCCGGCGATGTCTCGGAGAGGACGAGGGCGGCCATGATCCGGGCCGGCGAGGAGGTCCTGGAGAAGGTCCCGGTGGACGTCGAAGTCGTCGTCTCGCGCGAGTGGCGTAAATAGGTCTCAGGCTTCAGGTTTCAGGGGTTGGTTTGGGTAGCGGGGTCGAGATACGGCGTGCCGTGCCGGAGGATGCCGGGGCTCTGAGCCGCATAGCCTTCGCCGCCAAGGGGCACTGGGGCTACCCGGGGCGGTGGATGGAGCGCTGGCGGGAGGGCCTCACCATCGTCCCCGAGTTCGTCGAAGGGAACGAGGTCCACGCCGCGATCGTTCGAGGGCAGCCCGCCGGCTTCTACGCCCTCGTCGGGGAGGGGCCGAGGATCGAGCTCGAGCACCTGTGGGTTCTGCCGGAACACATGGGCGCCGGCGTCGGCCGGGCGCTCTTCGAGCACGCTCTAGAGAGGGCCGCGGCGTTGGGCGTCGAGACGGTGAGGATCGAGGCGGACCCGAACGCCGAAGGGTTCTACAGGCGGATGGGCGCGAGGCGCGTCGGCGAGATCTCCTACGAGCTCGACGGCCGAAAGCGCGTGCTGCCGCTGCTAGCTATGGACCTACGGACCTGGAGTCGATCACGGCGGTAGACGAGATCGCTCCGCCCACCACCCCTGATGCCTGTAACCTGAAGCCTCCTTTACAGGCTCTGTTCGAGGACCTCGCAGAAACGCGTTACCTCTTCTTCGGTGTTGTAGTAGTGGACTGAGGCCCTTACCAGGGCGTCGAGGTTCCGCTCCTGCATGTCGAGCAGGGTCATGCTCGCGGGTGAGACGGAGGTGTTTATGCCTTCCCTCGAGAGCCTGCGGCTCACCTCTTCGGCGGCGTGTCCCTCGACGGTGAAGGTGACGATGCCGCACCGCTCGACCCCGAGGTCCCTGACTTCGACGCCAGGCAGGTCGCCCAGGCGCGAGCGCAGGTCCTCGGCCAGGGCCCTCACGCGCTCCCAGATGGCCTCCAGCCCCCACCCGAGGGCGTAGTCGACCGCGACGCCGAGGCCCACCTTGCCGGCGTAGTTCGTCTCCCAATTCTCGAAGCGCCTGGCGTCGGCCCGGATCTCGAAGCTCTCTTTGCCGGTCCACTCGGCCGCGTGCAGGTCCAGGAAGGGCGGCTCGAGGTCCTCGAGCACGTCCCGCCGGACGTAGAGAAAGCCGGTTCCCCTCGGGCCGCGCAGGTACTTGCGGCCCGTCGCCGAGAGCAGGTCGCAGCCGATCCTCTCCACGTCTACGGGCACCTGGCCGATGGACTGGCAGGCGTCGAGCAGGTAGAGGACGCCGGCCTCGCGCGCGACCTCTCCTACCTCGGCGGCAGGGTTCACGAGCCCGCCGTTGGTCGGGACGTGGGTGATGGCTATGAGCTTGACGCGCTCGTCCACCATCCCGCGCAGGGCCTCGACGGAGAGCTGGCCGTGCTCGTCGTTGGGTACCGGCTCGACCTTCGCCCCGGTCTTGCGCGCTACCTGGAGGAAGGCTATGTAGTTGCTCGCGTACTCGGCCATCGCGGTCAGGATGCGGTCGCCGGGGCGGAAGGGGACCGAGTAGAAGGCCATGTCCCACGCCCGCGTGGCGTTCTCGATGATGGCGACCTCGTCGGGGTGACACCCGATCATGGCCGCCGTCGCATCGTAGACACGCTCGATGGCGTCTCTGGACCTTTCGGCGGCCTCGTAGCCCCCGATCGCGGCCTCCAGCCTGAGGTGGGAGACGGTGGCGTCGAGCACCGGCTCGGGCATCAACGAGGCGCCCGCGTTGTTGAAGTGCAGGACCTCCTCGCACCCCGGGGTTTCTCGCCGCGCGCGCGAGAGGTCCGCCCCCGAGAACCCGCCGTTCAGACTCTCCTCCTTCCCCTGTTCACGCGTGCCATTCTAGCCGGGCTTCTCCCCGATCCGCGAGGCGCCGGCGGCGGCGACGGTGACGAGCACGATGGCCACGAGGGCGCGTGGCCCGAGCCTCTCGCCGAGGACGACGAAGCCTATTAGGGCCGCGACGGCGGGCTCGAGGCTCATGAGCACCCCGAAGACGCGCGCCGACAGCTCGCGCAGGGCCGCGAGCTCGAACGAGTAGGGTATCGCCGACGAGAGCATCGCGACGGCGAAGCCGGCGAGGAGCAGCCACGGGTCGAGAAGCGCCGCTCCTCCGCCAGCGATGCCGACGGGCAAGAGCGCCACGGTAGCCACGCACAGCGCTATGACGAGCCCCGTGCCGCCGGGAAACGCGCTGCCCGTACGGGCGCTCAGGAGGATGTAGCAGGCCCAGAACAGACCCGCCATGAGCGCCAGCGCCACGCCGACGGGGTCGAGGTTGGCGTCTCCCAGGATGTTGAGCGGCGCGAGCAGCAGGATGCCGGCAGCCGCGAGCACCGCCCAGAGCAGGTCGAGCAATCGCCGGGAACCCGCGACCGCCACGCCCAACGGTCCGACGAACTCCAGCGTGACTGCGACCCCGAGGGGTATGCGGTCGAGGGCCAGATAGAGCGAGAGGTTCATCGCCCCCAGCACGAGCCCGAACAGAACAGCGACGAGGTAGTCACCGCGGGCAAACCCCCGTACCGACGGACGCCAGAGGGCGAGCAGCACGAGCGCCGCAAACCCGAGGCGCAGCAACACGGTCCCCGTCGGGCCGAGCTCGTCGAAGAGGCCCTTGGCTATCGCGGCGCCGAGCTGGACGGACCCTATGGAGAGCAGCACGAGCCCCGTCGGGGGGAAAGCCCCCGCCGCGTCTTGCAGCCGCCCGAAACCCCGGGCGGTGGATGGCCCGCCTTTCGGCACTATCTCCAACCTTCCTTCTTCTCTGTGGTCGATGCACGGCGCCGAGCCCTACGGCTTTCCCGCTCCGAAGCGCGGCAAGTTTAACATCGGGCGGGGACCTGGAGGCCAACCCTCGGGCGCGTCCCGGTGGCAAGCACGGCGAGGGGTTTCTCAGGCCTCCGGGCGCTTTTTGCGCTTCGCGTACCCCCGGCCCACGCTCCCGGCGAGAAACACGATCGCCGCGCTCAGGGCGACCACGATAAAGAGGGCGCCTCCGAGCCCTATGACCTCCGCAACGAACCCGATCGAAGGCGGACCCACGAGGAACCCGAAGTAGCCGGCGGTCGCGACGGCGGCGATGGCGGGACCGGTGGCCGTGCTCTCTGCCCGGCCGGCCGCGCTGAGGGCCGCCGGGAAGATGATCGAGAAACCAAGCCCGGCGCAGCCGAAGCCCACAAGGGCGGCGACCGGATGCGCTACCGCGAGGGAGACTCCGAGACCCACCGCCGAGACGATCCCTCCGGCGCGCACGAGCGCCGCAGGTCCGAAACGCGCGATGAGCCGGTCCCCGAGTAGGCGCCCGGCGACCATGGTCGCCGAGAACGCGGCGAAGCCGGCGGCGGCGAAGCCGGGCCCGGTCCCCAGCGTGCCGCTCAGGTAGACGGCGCTCCAGTCGGCCATCGCGCCCTCCCCGAGCAGGACGCAGAAGGCGATCACGCCTAGCCCTGCCAGCGCCCGCGTCGGTCGAGCGAAGGCAGGCTCCCCGTCCTCTCCCCTATCGGCGCCCGCGGGCAGCATCCTCCCGTACGCGAGCACGAAGGCCGCCAGGGAGAGGGCGGCGACGCCAGCGAGGTGCGGCGCGACGCCGATCCCCGCGGCCGCAACGGCGCCACCCGCCGCAGCCCCAGCGAGCCCCCCGAGGCTGAACGCGGCGTGGAAGGAGGACATGATCGGGCGTCCCAGCCCCTTCTCGACGGCGACGGCTTGGGCGTTCATGGAGACGTCGAGCGACCCCGTGGCGGCCCCGACCAGGGTGAGGGACGTCACGAGCAGCGCGAGGTTGGGAGCGACGGCAAGGAGCGGCAGCATCACGGAGTACGCGAGTGCCGTCGCCCCGACCACGCGGCGGCTCCCCAGGCGGGAGATGAGCCCCCCCGCGAGCGGCATCGAGACGAGCGAGCCGGCCGCCATCCCGAGCAACGCCACGCCCAGCAGGCCCTCGCCGAGGCCCAGCCTCTCCTGCACCGCGGGAATCCGGACCGCCCAGTTCCCGAACCCGAAGCCGCTGAGGAAGAAGATCGCGAGCACCGCGAGCCGGGCCGCCCGCACCGAACGAGAGGTCATGGCCTCGTGCCTCATAACATCCATCTCACGAGAGGGTATCAGGCCCGATCGGTCTCACGCGTCTGCCTCGCCCGGTCTCCCCTCCCGCCCGCGCATCAGGAGCAGCGGGACGAGGGCTCCGGCCACGGCGAGCCCCGCGGCTGCGTAGAACGCGGTCCTGAACCCCT
The DNA here is from genome assembly GCA_036258875.1 of Rubrobacteraceae bacterium. Taxonomy (GTDB): domain Bacteria; phylum Actinomycetota; class Rubrobacteria; order Rubrobacterales; family Rubrobacteraceae; genus JALYGY01. The sequence goes on along the minus strand of DATACV010000174.1, from coordinate 5,967 downwards.
CGACGAGCGCCGCTGCGGTCGCCGGCCCGTCTCCCGCCAGGACCTCGGTGCGGGCAGCGGCGACCGTGATGAGGGCGGCCAGGCCAAGGGCCGTGCCGATCTGGGCCGAGGAGTTGAGCAGTCCCGAGGCGAGCCCACGCTCCTCCTCCCCCACCGCCGAGGTCCCGCGGGTCGTCGAGGCTACCGCCGAGCAACCCAGGGCGAGGCCGGAGAGCGCGGCGTTGGAGAGCACGTAGGCCAGGCCCCCCTCCGCCGATATACCGGTGATGAGCAGCGCCGCGCCGGAGATGCCGAGCAGCCCCAGCGCCATCGTGCCCCTCGCGCCTATGGCGCCCGTGAGCCGGGAGCCCACGAAGGAGCCCACCACTACCGAGAGGCTGAAGGGCAACCCGAGGAGCCCGGCCTGGGTAGGGGAGTAGGCCAGGACCTCCTGCAGGTACAGCACGGCGATGACTCCGACCGAGCTCGTCGCGGCGGTGTTCGCGAAGGCCACCAGGGCCGAGCCGGAGAGCGCAGGGGAGCGGAAGACCCGGAGCGGCACCAGCGGGTCCGACACGCTCCGCTCGACGAAGAGGAAGGCTGAGAGCAGGATCAGGGCGAGGACTACCGTGGCCAGCGTGAGAGGCGAGCCGAAGCCCGCCTCCTCCGCCAGGGTGAGGCCGTACACCAGCAGGGACAGCCCCGCCGTGACCGTCACCGCGCCCCACGCGTCGAGCCGGCGCGAAGCCCGCTCCTCGCGGTCTGCCCCGAGCAGGACGAAGGAGAGCGCGATTCCCACCACGCCGACGGGCACGTTGACGAAGAAGATCCAGGCCCACCCCAGGGTGTCCGTGATCAAGCCGCCGAGGACCAGCCCGGCCGCGCCCCCGCCAGCCGCGACCGCCGTCCACACGCCCATGGCGAGGTTCCGCTCGCGGCCCGCGGGAAAGACGCTCGAGATGATGGAAAGCGCCGCCGGGGCGACGATGGCCGCCCCCAGACCCTGAAAGGCCCGGAAGACCACCAGCGCCAGCGGCGAGCCCGCGAGCCCGCAGGCGAGCGAGGAAGCGGTAAACACGGCCAGCCCCGCCACGAACATCCGGCGCCTCCCGTAGAGGTCCGAGAGCCTACCCGCCAGCAGCAAGAAGCCCCCGAAAAAGAGCACGTAGGCAGTGATGACCCACTGCAAGTCCTCGGGTGCGAAACCGAGATCCCTCCCCACCACGGGCAGGGCGACGATCACAGCGTTGATGTCCAGGACGTCCACGAACTGGGCCACGCACAACAGCGCGAGCGCCGCCCACCGGCGACCGCCCTTATCGGCGGACACGGGTAACCCCGTCCCTACCGGCCCGCGGGCGTCAGAAGCTCCGTGACCTCGGCGTCGATCATCTCCACGCCCTGGTAGCGGGCTACCGAGACGCGGTGGTTGCCGTCCTCGACGAAGTATTTATCCCCGATCTTGTACAGGCTGACAGGCGGCAGCTCCTCGCCGCGAACGAACGCCCGGTCCACCCGCTCCCACTTGTCCCGCAGGCTCGCCTTCCTGGGCATGAAGTCGCTGTCGAACTGCCGATGCCGGCCCACGCTCCCCACTATCCTGCGGACCTCGACGTCCCTCCGGCCCCGGCGCATCCCACCGTTCGCCCGCGACGCCCGCCTCACCTCGTCGAAGGCAAGGAGGTCCCGCCTCTCCCCCCTGAAGAAGGCCGCTACCCGCCCCGCCAGCGCCCGGTGCCGGGCACGCACGAAGTCCTTGTCCACCTGCTCCTCGATGCTCATGTACCCGATCACCGCCTTCACCTCCTCGTACTCTCGTGACCGCCAGCTCCCGGCAGCCTTCCTTCTTAAACGATTTTCTGAATCGATTAAGTAATGATACCATCGTGTGCGTGGGGATCAACGGTGAAAACGGCGAAAAGAGAAAAAAATCCGGCCGGCGGGCGACGATAAAGGAGGTCGCGGCCAGGGTTGGGGTATCGGCGGCGACGGTCTCGAACGCGTACAACCGTCCCGACCAGCTCTCGGTCGAGCTCAGGGAGCGGGTCTTCGCTGCTGCGAAGGAGCTGGGGTACGCGGGGCCGGATCCCGTAGCGCGAGGTTTGAGGCGTGGACGAGCCGGGGCGGTGGGGGTCGTCTACGCCGACCCTCTGTCTTACGCGTTTGCCGACCCTGCGGCGGTCATGTTCCTGGAGGGGGTCTCTCAGGCCGCCGAGGAGGCGGGGTTGGGGCTCTTGCTCGTCCCGGCGCCGTTGCGGGAGGGTAGGAACCCCAGGACCGTTGCCGAGGCGGCGGTCGACGGGTTCGTGATCTACTGCCTGGCGGAGGACGATCCCCTGGTGGACCTGGCGCTGGAGCGGCGAGTGCCGCTCGTGCTCGTCGAGCAGCCGCCGCGGGAGGGCGCGCCCTCCGTCGAGACGGACGACGTGGAGGGCGCGCGGGCGGCGGCGGAGCACCTCCTCGGGCTCGGGCACGAGCGCCTCGGCGTGGTCTCCTTCGAGCTGGGCAGGGACGCGAGCGGCGAGCTGGCGGATCTCGAGCGGCAGCGGGAGGCGACCTACCGGCCCAGCCGCCTGAGGCTCGATGGCTACAGGGCCGCCGTCAAGGAGGCGGGCCTCTCGTGGGAAGACGTGCCCGTCTACGAGGCTACGGAGAACACGCCGGAGCAGGGCAGAACGGCCGCCGAGGTACTGCTCACTCTGGAGCGTCGTCCCACGGCGATCCTGGCCCTGAGCGACCAGCTGGCCCTGGGCGTGTTCGAGGCAGCCAGGAAGCTGGGGCTATCCATACCCGAAGACCTCTCTGTGGTCGGCTTCGACGACGTGCCCGAGGCCTCACGCACCGACCCGCCCCTCACCACCGTCTTCCAGCCCCACGTCGAGAAGGGCCTGGTGGCCGGCCGCATGCTCGTCGCGCAGCTGGGAGGCGAGGAGCCGCGGAGCCTGGCTCTCCTCCCGACCCGGCTCGTCGTCCGGGGATCTACCGCGTCACCAGCGAGCGACAGGTAGCGGCGTTAGACCTCGTCAGCCCTGCTCGAGGATAACGCCCTCGTTGGCGCGCAGCTCGATCTCGCCGCTAGCCGGCTCGCCGTCGCGGTCGAGGTGGGTCGAGAGCACCAGTCTGCCGTCGGTCTCGCCGAAGGTCCGGGACCCGGAGCCCAGGTTCAGAAGCACCAGGAAGCCGCGCCCGTCCCTCTCGCGGGCGTAGGCGAGCAGGTCATCAGTCGTCGCCACGGGCTCGTACGAGCCGAGCGCGAGAGCCGGCTCGGAGCGCCGCAGCTCGAGCAGCCGGCGGTGGAGGTTGAGCATGGATGCTGGATCTTCGCGCTCGAGTGCGACGTTGGCCGTCCTGTGATCGTCGGCGAGGGGTAGCCAGGGCGAGCCTGTCGTGAAGCCGGCGTTCGGCGTTGCGTCCCACTGCATCGGGGTGCGCGCCGGGTCGCGGCCCAGGCCCCGACCGGGGACGTTCTTCTCGAAGGGGTCCTGGACGAGGTCGGGCGGGATCTCGACGTCGCGCATCCCGAGCTCGTCCCCGTAGTACAGGGTGGGCGTGCCGCGCAGGGTGAAGAGGAGCATCGCTGCTACGCGCGCCTGGGCGGGACCCACGCGGCTCGCGATACGGGAGCGGTCGTGGTTGCCGAGCACCCAGGTGGGCCAGGCGCCTTCCGGCAGGGCGGCCTCGTAGGTCTCGATGAGGGTGGAGATCTCGCGCGCTCTCCAGGGGGTGGAGATGAGGTGGAAGTTGAAGGGCAGATGGACGCCCGAGTTGGCCTCGCCGTAGTAGGTCACTAGCCGGTCTATGGGGAGGTAGAGCTCGCCGATCAGGAGCCGGTCGCCGTACTCCTCGAGCACCCCTCGCATCTCGCGTATGGCCTCGTGCGTCTCGGGCCGATCCGTCGAGTAGACCGGGAGGAGGGCGTCGTACGGGGATCTGGGGTTGGGGTCGGGGTTGGGCGGGTTGTCGCGGAGTCGCTCGTCTTTCACGAGCTGCCTGAGGGCGTCCACCCGAAAGCCGTCGACGCCCCGCTCTAGCCAGAAACGCAGCACGTCGTACATCGCCTCCCTGACCTCCGGGTTACGCCAGTTCAGATCTGGTTGCTCCCTGAGGTAGGCGTGGTAGTAGTACTGACCTGTGGCTTCGTCGAAGGTCCACGCCGGGCCGCCGAAGACGCTCCGCCAGTTGTTGGGCGGCCCTCCGCCGGGGGCCGGGTCGCGCCAGATATACCAGTCCCTCTTCGGGTTCTCGCGGGAGGAGCGCGACTGGACGAACCAGCGGTGCTCGCCGGAGGTGTGGTTCGGGACGTAGTCGAGGATGACCTTTAGCCCGAGGCCATGGGCCTCGGCGACGAGCCCGTCGAAATCTTCAAGCGTACCGAAGAGAGGGTGGACGTCTTTGTAGTCGCTTATGTCGTAGCCGAAGTCGGCCATCGGGGATGAGTAGAAAGGGGAGATCCAGACCGCGTCGACCCCGAGCCAGCGCAGGTACTCGAGCCTGGAGGTTATCCCCGGAAGGTCCCCGACGCCGTCGCCGCTCGCGTCCATGAAAGAGCGCGGGTAGACCTGGTAGACGACCCCGCGCTGCCACCACAGATGTCCGCTCGAACCTCGCATCCACCCCGTAAGGTACCGCACCGCCCGGAGGTTCAAACCGCCGCGGGATGCCACGAAGGAGCTCCGGTGCCATAATGGCCGTGTCCGACATGGAGGAGCATAGAGATGACAGACGACAAGCAGGGCGAGTCCGTCCCCCTGAACTGGGCGTGCACCAACTGCGGCTACAGGGTAGAGGGCGAGCTCCCGGAGAAGTGCCCAGAGTGTGGCGAGAGCCGGGAGATGTTCGAAGAGGTGCCGATACCGGGGTATTAGAGCCGGGCAGCTTTCAGCACGCTACGCCCTTCGGGCTCCGCTTGTCAGCACGGCGCCTAGGCTTCGCCAGGCGCCTTGTCAGCAAGTCGTCCCTGATCGTGGCCCAGCACGCCATCCGAAGCGGCCACGCAAGGCGCGTCGGGGAAGGCCCCGAAGGGAAGAAGCTGAGAGCGAGGGCTGGCGAAGCCGGCCCGACGCGTGCTGACAAGGCGCGAAGCGCCGTGCTGACGAGCGAAAGCCGCAGGCTTGAGCGTGCTGAAAGCTGCCTGGCGAAGCCGGGCAGCGTGCTTACGATCAGACGTTGATGCCGGGACCGGGGCCCGAGACCAGGAGCGAGATCAGTAACAGGACGACGTTTATCAGGATGGTGAGCCCGACGCTTACGAGTATCCAGAACAGGCAACCACCCGTCGCGCAGCCTCTTCCTCCACCGCCGAACACGATTATGAAGAGGTTCATGATCCACAGGATAGGCAACATCTCAAGTCCTTCTTACCCAGACCCGGTAATCGTCAAGCGTGTCGCAACGACCGCGGCTCAGGGCGATCCACCTAGAGAACTAGCAACAATAGTACGGCCACCCCTGAGAACAGGAGCGGCAGCGACGCCAGGCACCCGCATGGTATGACGACGCAGCCTCCGCGGGTGTTGCCCCGACCCCAGCGAAACATCGGTTCTCCTTCTCGAACGGCCGCGGGCGCGGCCTCTTCCGACCGCGCCCGTAGCCCACTTGGTTTGCCCTACTACTGGGTGAGGCCCTGGTTCTCGGCCTCCTGCTGCGCCGCGCTCTGGGCCTCCTGGGCCACCTGCTGGACCCGCTGCTGGGCGTCCTGGGCCTTCTCCTGGGCCTTCTCCACGAAGGTGTCGCGGGCCTCGCCCATCACCTCGTGCTCCCTGGTCGTCTCGGGGATCGCCAGCCCCACGGCCGCCCCGACGCCGACGCCTAAAGCGCCCATGGCCAGGGGGTTCTCCCGCAGCATCCGCTGGAACCCGCCGCTCGCCCGCCGGGCCTGGTACCGAGCCTGCTCGCCGAGGCGGCTGGCCTGATCCTGCGCCTGACCGGCGACCTGACCCGCCTTGTCCTGGACCTCGGTTGCGGTCTCCCCGGCCCTGTCGCGGGCCC
>DATACV010000173.1:0-5540 GCA_036258875.1 Rubrobacteraceae bacterium | reverse complement strand
AGTCCACCACGAGGCGGGCAGGGTCGGAGAGCTCCAGCACCCGGTACTCGAACGCTTTTCGCGAGAAGAAGTCCACGAACATGCCGCCCTCCGGCGCGCGTACGACGTAGAAGCTCTCGAGCAGGGCGTCGCCCAGGGGACCGTCCGAGACGGCGGTGCGGCTCATCGAGGGCAGGGTGACGTGCAGCAGCCCCCCCTTCGGCGAGGCCCTGAGGGTCCACTCGGGCACCGTCTCGGCGGGCTCCTCGCCGGTTCCGAGGTCCAGGACCACCCGTTCGTACCCCTCGTGCACCCCGTGCCGTACCGCGAGCACCGCGTCGGCCTCGTAGCTCGAGCCCCCGCTCGCTTTGGGGCGGGAGCCGAACGGGGGCTCGGAACGGCCCTCCGTCTCACCGGCGTGCGCGGCCATCCCCACCGTCGTCTCCCCCGTCCCGGTCCCGGTCACCTCCATGCCAGGCTCCTCGCCCGGCGCCGTGGCCGAGACGGAACGCTCCACCGAGCCCTGGCTCGAACAGGCCGCGAGCGCAAGGATAAAGAGCAGCGCGAACGGCGCGAGGAGGGCGCGAGCCATGTCGTCGGATCCGTGTGGCCTCAACACCGCCCGCATTATAGGGAGGAGATGTTGCGCTCCGTTTAATGGGGCGTTTCGCTCCTGTTACAATGGCCGCGTTTCCCCCGCGACCCAGAGTGCCCCCACCGCGGTAGACGGAGGAGGTGGACCGCGTGATCACGCTCGACGACGTCAGGCTGGCGCAGCGCCGCGTGCAGGGGGTGGCGCTGCGTACGCCGCTCGTTCCGTGCCCGCGCGGCGAAGAGGACCGCCTCCTCTACTTCAACGCCGAGAACCTGCAGCCGACCGGCGCGTTCAAGCTGCGCGGCGCCTACAACAAGGTCTCCTCCCTCTCCCCCGACGAGCGCCGCCGCGGGGTGGTCGCCCACTCCAGCGGCAACCACGCGCAGGCCGTCGCGTACGCGGCCCGCTCCCTTGGCGTGCGCGCCGTCATCGTGATGCCGCGCGGCGCCCCGCGGGTCAAGCTGGACGCCACGGCGGCCTTCGGGGCCGAGGTCGTGTTCGTGGGCGGCGACAGCGCCGAGCGCGTGCTCAAGGCCGAGGAGCTGGCAACCGAGCACGGCTACGTCCCTGTCCCCCCCTACGACGACGAGACCCTCATCGCCGGGCAGGGCACCGTGGGACTGGAGATCCTCGAAGACCTGCCCGAGGTCGAGACTGTGCTCGTGCCCGTGAGCGGGGGCGGTCTCATAAGCGGCGTCGCGGCGGCCATGAAGCTCTCGCGCCCAGGGGTGCGCGTGATCGGGGTCGAGCCCGAACTCGCTGCCGACGCCAGGGAGAGCCTGAGGACCGGGACCCTCGCCGAGCTCCCCGACGAGCAGGTAGGGCGCACGATCGCCGACGGCCTGCGCGTGCGCAAGCTCGGCTACGCCCCGTTCGAGCACATAAGCGCCTTCGTGGACGACATAGTCGCCGTGAGCGAGGACGAGATACTGGACGCGATGCGCCGCATGGCCCTGCGAGCACGCCTCGTCGCCGAACCGAGCGGCGCCGTCGCCTTCGCCGCCCACCTCTTCCACCGCGACGAGCTCCCCGCCACGCGCCTCAACGTCGCCGTGGTCAGCGGCGGCAACGTAGAGCCGCAACTCCTGTCGCAGGTGCTCGCCGGCGGGAGCAGCACCGGGTAGGTCTGGACCATCGTGTATCGGGTTGTAGGGGCGGTTCGCGAACCGCCCTTACGGAATTTACCTGAGGCCTGAAGCCTAGGTCGCCAGATACGGCGTGGTGCCGTACTGCCCAAGCCCCCCGTCGCGGACCTCGCCCTCGGCGCCGAGCTCCATCCTGAGGCGGTCCCTGCGCCCGCGGAAGCCGAACTCGCGGAGGAGGTCGTGGGCCGGGCTCTCGGCGAGGCCAGGCACTGTGACCTCGACGGGCGAGCCGCCGCTCGCGCCCAGTGCCGCCGAGAGGAGCAACCTCGCGACCCCCGGGGTCGAGGCGACGAAGGGCCCTATGCGGTTCGCGCGCCCCGAGGAGCCGCGCACCAGGTAGCCCTTGATCCTGCCCGCCGACTCGCGGGCGACGAGCCCGCCGCCGGGGTGCAGCCTGAGCGTGGCGAAGATGAGGGCCGACCTGTCGGCACCGTAGGACCAGTAGTCCAGGCCGTAGAGCTCCGGCAGGTCCGCGAACGAGAGCGTCCCTACGCGGTGCCCGTCTGCCTCCTCTCGCCCGCCTCTGCGCGTCGCCTCCTCGAGGCGGTACACGGCGCGCGGCGCGCCGGACCGGAAACCCAGCGAGCGGTACAGCCCCTCCGCCTGCTGCGTCGAGTAGAGCCGGACGGTCCTCGCGCCGCGGGAGCGGAGGTAGAGGACTGCCCAGGAGGAGAGCGTGTAGCCCAAGCCAAGCTTGCGGTAGTCGTCGCGGACGGCGAGATGGCACAGGACGCCGATACCGCCGAGCGGCACCGCGCCGACCATCCCGGCCAGGGTGCCGTCCGGGGTCTCGGCCACCGCCCACCGGGCGTCGCGCATCCCGCGCAGGATGCCGAAGGCGTTGGGGTCAGCCGCCCAGCGTACCACCGAGCGGAGCTCCAGGACCCTTGCGAGGTCCACGTCGTCCATCTGCCGGATGCGTACCCCGGACTCCGCAAGGCCGTCCGCGCGGGACAGGAGACGCAGCCCGTCCCGGTATACGGTCTTGTCGTGTTCTAGGTCTTCCCTGGTCGTGAATGCGAGCATCGTTCCCCCGATAAGGTCTCTGGTGGACGGAACCCTCCGAGATGCGGAAGGTGAGCGGTAGCCCCGGTCGCGCCCCTAGAGGGACGGTCGGGGCAGGGACGGTCGAGGGAGACGTCCCGGGAAGGAGGACCTGTGAGTTAGCCCTGTGTGATCCGCGTCCACGCCCACCATGCTACAACACGGCGCGCCGCCGCGAAAGGGCACGCCCGAAGAAGAGGTGCCGCTGTAATTTGGCTTGCTTACTGATTTGTGGGCGGTTAAGAGCACCTTTATTGCAAGAGCGGACCATTTTGTTACAATGCGCCCACTATCACCTTAGCGGACGAAAAGGAGCGGCGAAGAGTGCGAGCCACGCTACAGCCCGGCCTGACCAACAGGCTCACGAAGTATCTGCGGACGACCCAGCAGCTCATCGAGGAGGGTCGCGACGCGGTCTCGAGCAAGGAGCTCGGGGACTTCACCGGCATAAACCCGGTACAGGTAAGGAGGGACCTGAACGCGATCGGGTTCTCCGGCACGCGCGGGGTGGGTTACCAGGCCTACGACCTCGTCGAGGCGGTGAGGAACATCCTGGGCCTCAGGCAGACCTACAACATCGCGCTGGTCGGCGCGGGCAACCTCGGGAGTGCCATCGCGGCGAGCACCATCCTCCCCAAGCGGGGCTTCGTCATCCACGACGTCTTCGACAAGGACCCCGAGAAGATCGGACGCACCGTCGGCAACGTAGTCGTCAAGCACATAGACGAGCTCGAGAAGAGCGTCGCCGAAGCCGAGGAGATCATCGGCATCATCGCCACCCCCGCCTCCTCCGCCCAGGAGGTCGCAAACCTGATGGTGGACGCCAATATCCGGGTCATCCTCAACTACACCGACGTCCTCCTCCACGTCCCCTCCCACGTCGACGTCCACCGCATAGACCCCACGGCCCAGCTGATGCACACGCTGTACTACCTGACCCAGGCAGAAGGGCAGGAGGCTTCCTAGAGCTTTCAGCTATCAGCCGTCAGCTTGCGGTCCCCGGCACTCGGCGGGGACCGCTTTCTTCGTACAATGAATAGTGGTCGTCACACGGTACGCTGCTCACGGCTCTAGCTGATCGCTGACCGCTGAAAGCGAGGCCGCAGGCCCGAGCGTGCTGACAAGCCGCGAAGCGGCGTGCTGAAAAAAGGAGAAGAGCCCGGAACACTCTTAGGGGTGATAGGTGGGGAAAGGGAAAGGAGGAGTGCGCCCCGGGCTCTTTAATTGTGTCGGTTTAGCTTCGCACCAACCGACTGACGAGCATGATACCTCGCTCGTCACACTTTGTAAAGGCCTTGGAACCACGAATTTAGAAACTTTCTGCAAATACCTGCTAAACGCACATACCTGTTAGTGTGTCGGGTTCAGGAGGGCTTGCACAGATAATCCCTCCTGCGCATTTATTCGCTAGCCTGCACAAAAATCACAAGCGGTTACGGGCCGAGGTATTTCGTGGATCAGTTGGTGTTGTGGTTCCTGTCCTGGCGTCGCAGCAGATAGCGAAGCCACAGAAGACCCCCTGTAATCAGGATCGCGCCGAGCGCGACCACCAGCACGCGCGAGTCGGGGTTCACCTCAATCGCCACCAAGAGGATCATCAGCGCCCAGAGCGGGACCCTGCTCATTCTTCCCGCCGCTTCTTCGCCCACCTGGCTTCGGCGGCTTTCTTGGCTATCTCTCTTCGCCGCTCGGGGACAGCTCCTCGGCGCGAGCCTTCCCTCCCACTACCCTTCCTCTTCGACGAACTGCTCGTAGTCGGAGGCGGAGAGGAGGTCGGATCCTTCGTCCGAGACGCGGAGCTTGACCATCCAGCCCTCCCCGTAGGGGTCTTCGTTGATCTTCTCGGGTTGGTCGTTGAGCGCTTCGTTGACCTCGGTGACCTCGCCGCCTACCGGAGTGTAGAGGTCGGAGACTGCCTTGACTGACTCGACGGTGCCGAAGGAGTCCCCGGCGTCGAAGGTGGCGCCCACCTCGGGCAGCTCGACGAAGACGACGTCGCCTAGCTCGTCCTGGGCGTGGTCCGTGATGCCGATGGTGGCGGTGTCGCCCTCGGTGCGGACCCACTCGTGGCTCCTGGTGTACTGCAGCTCCTCCGGTACGCTCAACAGTCCTCCCCTCGCTACTTCTTCTCGCGCTTGTAGAACGGCAGCGGCACGGTATGGGCCTCGACGGGCCGGTCCCGGATCACCACCTCGAACCTATCTTCTACCCCCGGAGAGACCAGCGCAAGCCCTATGGCCTTGCCCAGCGTCGGGGAGAGCGTCCCACTTGTAACACGACCGACGGTCTCGTCTTCTACCCTCACGGGGTAGTCGTGGCGGGCGATGCCCCTCCCCTCCACCTCGAAGCCGACGAGCTTCTTGCGCAGCCCCTCCTCCTTCTCCTTGCGGAGCGCGTCCTGTCCGATAAATTCCTGCTCCTTGTCCAGGTGGACGGCGAAACCGATGCCGGCCTCCAGCGGGGTCGTCTCGGGGTCGAGCTCGTTGCCGTAGAGGCACATCCCGGCTTCGAGCCGCAGGGTGTCGCGCGCCCCGAGGCCTGCGGGCGTGGCTCCGGCCTCCAGGAGCTCGCGCCAGACGCGCGGGGCGTCGTCGGGGGGGAGGTAGATCTCGAACCCGTCCTCGCCCGTGTAGCCGGTGCGGGAGACGATGGCGTTCGCGCCGGCTACCTCTCCCTCTACGAACCGGAAGTACTTGAGGGTCGAGAGGTCCGCGCCGGTGAGGTTCTGGAGGATACCGGCGGCCTCCGGGCCCTGCAACGCCAGCAGCGCCCATTCG
>DATACV010000172.1:0-5180 GCA_036258875.1 Rubrobacteraceae bacterium | reverse complement strand
ACGCCCGCCCGGCGGGCGAGCTCCGGGAGCCCGATGGTTCCGCTTCCCGGCAGCGCCGCGTGCACGGCGGCGACCTCCTCGCGCAGACCTTCCGTCTCCTCCTCCAGGCGGCGCACCTCCACCTCGGCCCACAGGTCGTAGCCGCGGTGGATCAGACCCGACTCCTCCAGGCTCCCGAGGACGATCCAGGCCGCGTCCGGGTCCACGCCGCCTAAAGCCGCGAGGGAGTTGGACGGGACGTTGACCCTGCCGCCGTTCTCGAGCCCGGCGAGCGAGCGGAAGAGCGAGCCGACGTCCCCTTCGCCAGCGGTGCCGAGCGTCACGAGCCGCTTGCGGCGCCCGAGGTCAGCGCCCCGGTACAGGACGACGCACTCCGCCTCGCCGCCGTCGCGGCCCGCACGCCCGGACTCCTGCATGTACGCTGGGAGGCTTCCCGGCACGCTGGAGTGGACAACGAAGCGCACGTTCGGCTTGTCCACCCCCATCCCGAAGGCGATCGTGGCGACGACTACGGAGAGCTCGTCGGTCATGAAGCGCTCCTGCACCTCCGAGCGCTCCGCGGCGCCCATCCCCGCGTGGTAGGCAGCCGCGTCCACCCCTGAGCGGCGCATGTGCGCCGCCAGCTCCTCGCACTCCTTGCGGGTAGTGGCGTAGACGATGCCGGGCGTCGCGGCGTTGCGCACCACGTCCAGGATCAGGGGTAGCTTGTCCTTCTTCTCCCGCGCGGAGAGCACCCTGTAGGTGAGGTTGGGGCGGTTGAAGCTCGTGACCACTACCTCGGGGTCGCGCATCTTGAGCGAGCGGAGTATGTCCTCCCTGACGCGCGGCGTGGCCGTCGCGGTCAGGGCGAGGACAGGCGGGCTCCCGAGGTCCCGGACTGCGCGCGGCAGGAAGAGGTAGTCAGGCCGGAAGTCGTGGCCCCACTCCGAGATACAGTGCGCCTCGTCCACGACGAAGAGGCCGACCCCCGCGCGCCGCAGCGACAGCACGAACTCCAGCGAGCGCAGGCGCTCCGGGGCGACGTAGAGCATCTTGACCTCACCCGTCCTTACCCTCCGCTCGACCTCCCAGCGTTCCTCCGGCGAGAGCCCGGAGTGGAGCGTGGCGGCGTCCGTGACGGAGCTCTGGATCAGGGAGTCCACCTGGTCTTTCATGAGCGAGATCAGGGGCGACACGATCACCGTCAGACTCTCCTGCATGAGCGCGGGCACCTGGTAGCACAGGCTCTTCCCGCCGCCGGTAGGCATGACCGCCAGGGTGTCGCGGCCCTCGAGGACGGCCCGGATCGCCTCCTCCTGCCCGGGACGGAAAGAGTCGAAGCCGAAGATCTCCTTGAGCACCCTGGTAGGCATGGAGTAAATATAGGCCCTGAGGCCCGGGCTTTAAAGCTTTCAGCACGGCGCTTCGCGCCTTTCAGCACGCCGTCCGGCGAAGCCGGGCGGCTTGTCAGCATTTCAGCAGGTCGTTCCTAGCCGTACCCCGGTACGCCTTCCAAAGCGGCCTACGCGAAACGCGCCAGGGAAAAGCCCCAAGGGGAAGAAGCTGAAATGCTGAAAGCGGAGGCGAAGCCGGAGCGTGCTTACTGCCTACTCGTTCTCCCTGTGCTGCGGGGCGAAGCGTGGGATGGGACTGAGGCCCCGGATCTGGCCGGGTGGCCGGTCGCCGCGGTCGGGAGGCTCCTCGTCCTGCTTCGGCGGCCCCTCCTCCGCGGCGTCGAGGAGGTCGTCCAGGCTGCGCCGGATGTCGGCACAGGCCTTCTGGTAGGCCACCTTGAAGGCAAGGGCCGGCGCGGCGAGCGCCGGTATGACGCCGAGGAAGAACAGGGGGTTCTGCGCCCCGGCGAGGACGAACATGACCGCGAGCGTCACGCCGATGATCCCGCCGAGCGAGAGGTACTCCCCGCGCTGGTTGGAGACGTCGGCGGTCAGGTTCGCGTCGCAGCGGTCCGCGTCGAGGGGCTCGACGCGGAGCTCGACGGACTGGGTCTTGAGCAGTGCCCGGCGGCCGGAGAAGTCGAGGGTGCGGCGGACCGCGCCGAGCAGGTCTCCCGAGTCCCACAGGGAGCTGCTCTCGGTCTTGCGCCTGAGCTTGAGGCCCTGCTCGAGGCGCAACAGCGACTCGAGGTGCTCCCTGGTCCTCTGCGGGGGCCGCTCTACCTCCCTGACCGCCCGCAGTCGCGCGGGGCCGTAGATCTTCCACGCGAGGGTGTGGGGCTCGGCGGTCTTCTCCGAGGCGAGGTCCCACATCGCGCGGCGCACGTCCTGCTCCGGGATGCCTGCTGCGGCCGCCACCTGCACCAGGACCTCGGGGGAGACAGAAGGCGTGCCGTTGTCGTCGCGCTGCCAGCGGCGGGCGTTCAGCTCCGCGGCGCGGCGCAGGATCATCTCGACCTCGGCGGGTCTCAGGCGCTTGGTAGGCTCTTCCGCCATACGGGGTGTGATTCTACAGAAAAAGCCTCGGGGACGCCGCCTGCTCTGGCCGGCACCTGGACGGCCGTGCTTCGGGTCCGAACAGAGCCCTCAGACAGTAACGCGACAGGTTGCCGTGAGCGCTCCGAGAAGACTTGAAAGCAAAACGTGAAGCCTGATTCAGAGCCTCTGATCTCGCTTCGAGGTGACGGAGAGTATCCGCGGCGTGTCCCTCAGATAAGACCAGCCTGAGAGGAGGGTGAGGACCACGGCGACGAGCATCGCCCACCAGCCGACCTCGGACATAACGCCGCGCCAGCCGGCCGCCCCCGGCTCCCCGAGCAGCAGGATAAAGACGGCGATGCTCTGGGCGTTCATCTTTGCCTTGCCCCAGCGGTTGGCGGCGATGATCTCCCCGGCCTCGAGGGCCACCATCCGCAGCCCCGTCACGGCGAACTCTCGGATCACCATGATCGCCGCCATCCACGCCGCCATGGACCCCTCGCCGACAAGGGCGAAGAAGACCGAGACTATGAGCGCCTTGTCCGCTATGGAGTCCATCAGCTTGCCGAAGCCCGTTACCTCGTTGTTCCGACGGGCGACGATCCCGTCGAGGTAGTCGGTGAGGATGGCCGCGACGTAGATCGCGAGTGCTACCCACCTGGCCCAGCCGAACGGCAGGTAGAGCGCGACCATCAGCGGCACCACCGCCACGATCCGGATCAACGTCAGCTGGTTCGCGAGGGTTAGGCGCACCTGTCTCGTCCCGTCCCCGATCTATGCTCCACCATGGTCCTCTCTCCGAGCCTCGAGGCATCCTGCGACCGCGGCCAACCTAGCACCTTTCCCGGTGTGTCTCAAGGGCGGGCCTTACCGCTCGGAGGTGCCCCGGATCTGGGTTACGGCCGGCCTCAAGAACAGGCTGACTATCCAGTCTGCCGCGACGCGCACCTTGCTCTGCGGGCTGTTCAGGCGCACCAGGTAGGCCATGCGCCAGAAGATCGCCGCCAGGAGCCCCGTGAACCGGACGCCCATCACCTCGTTGACGGCGAAGTCGCTGCCGAGCTCGACGAGCTGCCCGAGGGGCCGGTACTCGAACCTCCGGAGGTCTTCCTCCCTGCCGTCGATGACGGCGAGTATGTTGCGGGCAACGACGTGGCCCTGC
This sequence comes from Rubrobacteraceae bacterium, assembly GCA_036258875.1. Taxonomy (GTDB): domain Bacteria; phylum Actinomycetota; class Rubrobacteria; order Rubrobacterales; family Rubrobacteraceae; genus JALYGY01. The sequence continues at coordinate 1,607 of DATACV010000172.1, read as the reverse complement.
TGGACGGCGGCCTGCGCGGTGGGCGGCACCATCTTGCCCTCCTGCCCCTGGCGTACGTCTTCGACGGCGGCGCAGTCCCCGATGGCCCACACGTTCCGGTACCCCTGGACCCGGAGGTACTCGTCCACCTTTATGCCGGTCCGCATGTCCACGGGCAGGCCCTCGGCCTCGATCCCGAGGTTCGGGCGGTTGCCGGCGGTCCAGATGACGTTCTCAGACGCTATGGTGGTGCCGCCCTTGAGCCTGACGCAGTTGTCGGTTATCTCCTCGGCCATGGCGTTGGTCCTGACCTCGATGCGCTGGTTGACCATCCGGGCGCGGGCGGCCTTGCGCAGGGCGGGGTCGAGCTCAGGCAGGATGTTGGGGAGGCCTTCGAGCAGGATTATGCGGACGCGGTGCGAGTCTATGTTCGGGTAGTCGGGGGCTAGGGCTTCGTGGACGAGGGTGTGGATCTCCGAGGCCACCTCGACGCCTGTGGCGCCACCCCCGATGACCACGAAGGTGAGCTTGGACTCGGGCACCTCGCCCCTTATGAGCGAGACCTCCTCGAAGCGCTCTATGACCCTGTTCCTTATGCGCTCCGCGTCCTCGACGCCTCGCATGGTGAGGCTGTGCTCCTCGACCCCCGGGATGCCGAAGAAGTTGGGCAGCCCGCCGAGCGAGATCACGACGTGGTCGTAGGGGAACTCTATGCCACCGTCTGCGACGACTACCTTCTTCTCGAGGTCGAGCTTCTTGCCCTCCGCCCGCCGGAAGCTGGCGCCGGCGGTGATGAGGGCGCGCCTCAGGGGCTGGGCGACGTTGCGGGCGTCGATGTCGCTGCTGACTATCCCCGGCACCATCGGCCAGAAGGTGAAGAAGTTGTTCTTGGCAAGAACGAGGACCCCGATGTCGTCCCGACCCCTGGTGAGCTCGCAGAGGTCCTTGGCCGCCGTGTACCCCCCGAAGCCGCCGCCCAAGACGAGCACCTTGTTCTCGAAGTCGCCGTAAGGGGGCTTCTCCCACGGGGCGTAGCGGGGGGCAGGATTCAACGTTCGCTTCAGAGCCCCTAGCCCGACGGCCAGCCCGCCGAGCGCCAACCCGCCCTTGACCCATGCATTCATACCGACCTCCCGCGCTCTCTACATCATTCGGGCATCGAGACGTCAGCCTGCCAACCCTTTACCTATCTTACCGAAACGCGCAACCCGGCAAAACATCGGCCCTTAGAATACCGCCACCCGAACTGTCCTCTGCCGCGGCCCGTCGAACTCGGCCAGGAAGACGCCCTGCCAGCGCCCGAGGTCAAGCTCTCCACCCCTCACCAGCAACCGCTGCGACCCCCCGAAGAGGCTGGTCAAGAAGTGCGAGTCGCTGTTGCCCTCCCCATGCTCGAAGCGCACGTCTAGAGACTCTATCAGCGCCTCGCAGGCGGCGGCGAGGTCGCGACCCACGTCGGGGTCGTAGTCCTCGTTGACGGTCACGCCGGCGGTCGTGTGGGTGGAGGAGACCACGCAGACCCCCTCCTCCGCCCCCGCCTCCCGCACCACGCGGCGGACCTCGTCGGTGATCGAGACGAACTCGTAGCGCTGGTTGGTCCGAACCGAGATGTCGCTGGTCTTCATGGT
>DATACV010000171.1:0-13753 GCA_036258875.1 Rubrobacteraceae bacterium | reverse complement strand
CACCCCGCGTACCGGCGGCGCCTGCTCGCGGGCACGGAGGAGGACACGTTGGTGACCCGCGTCTTCACCGGGCGGCCCGCGAGGGGGCTGCGCAACCGCTTCGTCGAAGAGTACCTGAGCGCCGGGTCGGAGCCCCTGGCGTGGCCCCTGCAGAGGGCCGCCGCGGGCGACGTCTACCGGGCCTCCCAGGCCGCCGACGACGGCGACTACTCGCCGCTCCTCGCGGGACAGGGCTTGAGAATGCTAAGGGAAGACGGGCAGGGGGCGGAGGAGATAGTGGCCGAGGTCGTCGCCGAGGCCGCGGAGGTGATCTCCCGGTTGGGCGGCGCGTCCTCAGAGGCCCCGACGGCGTAACTCCCGGGTGGGCCGCGCGAGTCCCGCCGGTATAGTTGGAGCTGGGACACCGGCAGGGAGGATCGCCTATGCAGGCCGAGGTGGTGGAGCTGCGCTCCGAGGTGGAGATGGGGGAGGCGTTCCCCGTTATCCGGGAGCTGCACGGCGAGCTGGACGAGCGGAGGTACCTGGAGCTGCTCGCCGAGATGGCCCCCGCCGGCTACCGTCTCTTCGCGGTCCGGGGACCGCAGGGCGAGGTCGTCGCGGCGGCCGGGGTGCAGGTGCTCACCAACCTCTACTACGAGCGCCACCTCTACGTCTACGACCTCGTCGCGACGAAGGACGCCAGGTCCGAGGGACATGGCGGGACGCTCATGGACCACGTCGAGGCTCTCGCGCGCCGTGAGGGCTGCAAGTACGTCGCGCTGGCGTGCGGACGGGAGCGCGAGGGTGCGCTGCGCTTCTACGAGCGCCGGGGGTTCGAGCGGCCCGGCTACTCCATGCGCAAGGCCCTCTAGAGCGGTTCTCAGGTTCTCAGGCTCATAGGTCCTTAGGACCTAAGGTTTTAAGGGGTGCTCCTGGCGAGGCTGTCTCCTAGCTCCCCGCCCCTCAGAGCCTGAGAACCTCAAAGCCTTAACACCTCAAGACCTCAAAGCCTCGCCCGCGAGAGGCGCGCCTCTTTCGCGAACCGCTCTAGCTCACCTCTGGTTGAAGAAGGCGATCCCCGCTGCGATGAGCACGATCAGGGCTATGACGAGGACCACGGCGAACGGGATGAGGATGACGAGCGCGGCCTTCCCCGTCGTCGTGTTGTGCGTCTCGCGGATGCCCACGATGGCGAGGTAGAGGCCATAGAGCGAGAGCAGGGGACCGAGGATGGGGATCCAGTTCACCAGCCCCGTTACCTGCGTGTAGGAGGCCACCCTGAAGGTCGCCCCGAAGCCCGAGTTGTTGGCCCCGATTATGAGGCGCACGAGCAGCTGCTGGATCGCTGCGGCGACGAACAGCCCTATCGCGCCGAATATGGGCGTCAGCACGATGGAGGCGAGCGCCGAGCCGGGGGTGAAGACAGAGGGCAAGGCGTTCTGCGGGTTGGGGTTGAAGCCAGGGTTCTCCTGCACCCCGGCCAGCACGAGCAGCGCGCTCAGGATCGCGGATATCTCGAGACAGATCACGGCGAAGACGAGGGGGTTGAGCAACGGCCCGCTCCTCGGTATCCCGGCGAAGAACCGTACCGGTTGCAACACCACGCCGCGCACCACCTCGCCGAAGCTACCCGCCGGGTTGGAGAGGTCATACTCCCCGCCCGACGCCGAACGACCCACGCCCATCCTCGACCCCCTTGCTCCGCCTGCCTTATTCCCCCATGGTATCGGACTCGGTGCCGACGCAACACCCGCCCGCTCCGATCCCTCACCGGCGCGGCGGGACCCCACGGGCGGTCTCGGGTGCGAGGACGCCCGCTTCGCGCAGGGCTGTCGCGACGAGGGTCCTCCCCTCCGTCGTGGTGAGGAAGGCGCGGTGGGTGCCCTGGTACCAGACGGTGCGCGGCTCTTCCCAGTGGCGCCACAGGCTCTCCGCCTCGGCCGCGGGGACGACGCGGTCGGCGACGCCGGCGAAGATGGCCCGGCGCTCGCGGTCCACCAGGGGCTTGAGGGCGAGGGGGGAGATCGGGCGCAGGAGCGTACCCGTCTTCTCCTCCGTGACCCCCGCGGTCTTGAGGTAGCGCGTCGCCAGAGAGAGGGCGTTCCGCCAGAACAGGCGCGACGGGTCCACGGCCGGGTTGCCGACGAGGACGCAGTCGATCCCCCCTTCCAGGCACGGTGTGAGCGCCGCTGCGTACCCCCCCAGAGAGTGCCCCATCAACCCGACCGCCGGCGCGCCTTCCTGGCACCGGAGCCAGCCGATCAGACGCCGTATGTCCCACACGGCCTGGGAGGCGGCGTGCAGCGAGTCCATCGCGTCGCCCGAGAGTATGCGGTCGCCGCTCACGGGTCCGACCCGGCGCGGGCCGTGGATCGGTAAGACCGGGAAGAGGAGGTTGAGCCCGAGCTCGCGGTGTAGGTAATCCGGGCGGAAGAACCCTATGTCCGCGCGCGGGGAGCCCATCCTGATGCCGTGCAGACAAACGAGCCACGGGCGCGGCCCGCCGGGGTGCTTCAGCGTCCAGGCGTGCGCCGTGCGGTTACTCTCGTACGACAGCCAGCGCTCCCGACCCGGCTCCTCCGCCCACGGCTCGTAGAGGCTCTCGAAGACGTGGTGCTCGAACCGGTCCTCCGGGTGGCGGCGCTGGCCGCCTCCCAGCTCTTCGAGGGGCGGTGGCATCCGGTGGTAGCCGGCCGGCTCGTCGAGCCACCCTTTCTCCTCGAAGAGGGCCAGGGCCTCGTCCACCTCCCTACCGATGCGGGCCGCCTGCTTCCCGGCCGTGAGGGGCCAGGTTGTGAGGACTATGGTGCACATCGAGAGCTCGTCCTCCGCCGCCCGCGCCGCGATCCCCAGGCTCATCCGCGGCTCCGGAACCCCGGGAGGCACCGGCTCCTGTCCGACGGCGAGGTACCCGGCGGCGACAAAGCTCGCCGCGGAGAGGACCAGCAGCACCCCGGCGGCGACCGGCCCGAACACGAAGGCAGCGGGGAAGGAGAGCACGACGCCCAGGACCGCCCCCAAGGACATGAAGTGGAAGATGCGCGCGTCCCCGGCCCACAGCAGGTTCGAGAGCCCCGTGGCGAGCAGCAGTACCCCCGGAAGCCCACCCACCAGCACCCCGGGAAGGCCGCTCCTTACGTCCCACCACAGCCACACCGCCCCGACCACGACCGGCACCTCGGCCACCAGGGGCCACCACGGCGGAGCTATCGGGCCAGGTCTCTTGCCCTGTTGCAGGTGTCTTCTCCCTCCTCAATACGCCCGCCGGATGCCGATGCCCTCGGGTCTGCGGCGTCGTCTTCGGTGTGAGTCTACCCTCGCGACGCAGACGCGTCCCGTCTGGGACTGTGGGTTTTCTGCGCGTCTGACTTTCCTGTGGGTCGCACCTTCATCGCCGATTCACCACGCTTTGCTAGGTTCTTCGCGAGACTCGGCGGGTGGCGGTGCCCGCCCCGAAGAAAGAAGCAAGCTGATGAAGCGGGCGATACTACTTCTGGCCACGACGGCCCTCTTGCTGGCCTGGAGCGCGGGAGCGGCGCTTGCGGACGTGAGGTCCGGCACCGACGGCAGCGACCTGATCTCGGGCACCAACGCCCCCGACTCGCTGTTCGGTCTGGCAGGCGTCGACCTCATCAGCGGCTTCGGCGCCGATGACCTGATCCGCGGCGGCCCCGATGGCGACCAGGTCTTCGGCGGCAACGGCTCCGATGCGGTCCATGGTGGCCCCGGCGGCGACCAGCTCTTCGGCCAGGACGGCTCGGACCTGCTGACCGGCGGGCGCGGGGATGACGAAATCATCGCCGGGGAGTCCTTCCGGACGGGCGAGGACGCCGTCGAGGCGGGCCACGGCGACGACGAGATCGACGCCCGTGACGGTATCGCGGACCTGATCGATTGCGGCGAAGGTGAAGATACTGTCTTCTTCGACGCCGGGCTCGACGCGGTGGAGAACTGCGAAGAGTCGAACCCGCCCCCGGTGTAGGCGCGCGACCTCGGCGGGGGTTGGGCAACCCGACCCCCGTCGCTACTCGTACTGGACGGCCTCGACGATGCTCTTGCGGGCGGCGGAGCGGGCCGGGAGCAGGCCCGCGAAGACCCCGATAAAGAGCCCGGAGAGGAGGGCAGCTATGGCGGGTAACTTCGGGTAGAAGAAGTCCACCTCGAAGCCCCCCGCGCCGGAGCCCAGAACGAAGAGGTAGCCGAGCAGCGAGCCGACCGCCACGCCCACGAGGCACCCGATCAGGCTTATGACGATCCCCTCGTCTATGACGAGACGCCCGACCTGGAGCCGCGTCGTCCCAACTGCCCGGAGTATCCCTATCTCGCGGGTGCGCTCGAAGACGCTCATGGAGAGCGTGTTGACCACGCCGAAGGCGGAGACGGCGACAGAGACGCCCATGATGGCGTAGAAGAAGACGTACTGGCGGTTGAAGTCCCCCTCTATCCGCGCCTTCCACTCGGCGTTGGAGTAGAGCGAGAACTGCGGGTAGTCTCGCAGGATGCCTTCGATCCGCCTGGTCAGCGAGCCGCGGTCGGTGCCGGGCTCGGCCTTTATGGCGAGGAACTCGCCCTTTCGCTCGTTGAAGTCGCGCGCGAGCGTCTCCTTCGAGAGGTAGATGCCGGCCCCGCCGCCGACGACGTCGTTCTCGAGTATCCCTTCCACCGTGTACTCTTTCGGACCGTCGGGGGTGGGCAGCTCGACCTCGTCGCCGATGCCGAGCTTGCGCGTCTCGGCGAGCTGCTTGCCAATGAGGGCGCCGCCGTCCTCTATCCTGGAGAACGCGTCGGGACCACCGGCCGCGTAGTCCACGCGGAAGATGTCGGGGTAGCTCTCGTCCACGCCGAAGACGAGGTTCACCTCCTCGCCGTCGCGCAGGAAGGTGGAGGCGAGGCTCGTCGTGCTCTCGACGCCCGGTACCTCGGAGATTTTCCGGGGGAGATCCTTCGAGAACGTGACGTCGGAGTTCTGGCTCGCGGGCTGCACCACGTAGTCGCTGCCCAGGGAGCCCTCGAGGTAGGTCCGGATCGATCCCAGCACGCTCCCCCCGAGCGCCGCGAAGGCCACGACGAGCGAGATGCCGACCATGAGCGCCGATGCGGTCAGCGCGGTCCGGCCCGTGTTGCGCGTCGCGTTCGCCGCCGCCATCCTCCCCTCGACGCCGAAGAGGAGCCGCAGGATGGGTGAGAACAGGGCGGCCAGAGGGCGTACGAGGACGGGTATCACGAGCGAGACACCCAGGAAGGCGCCGATGACCGCCGCTATCCCCGAGGCGTACACGAGGCCGTCCAGGTCCGCGGAGAGGTTCTTCGCCAGGTAGTAGATCCAGGGTGCCCCCGCCCCGAGGAGAGCGAGCCCGAAGAGCGGCGTTAGCACCGACCAGACGCGCGAGCGCCTCCCGGAGGACCCGCCGGCGCGGGAACGCATTGCCTCGACCGGGCTCACCCTGCCGGCGCGCAGCGCCGGGTAGAGGGCGGCTATGGCCGTTACGGCGACGCCGACGACGACGGCGGAGACTAGGGCGAAGGGGGAGAGGGTGAGGGTGGTTATCTGGAAGAGGAAGGCCCGCCCGAACAGGTAGACGAGGCCCTTCGCCATACCGTAGCCGAAGAGCACGCCCAGGACGGAGCCTAGCAGGCCGAGGATGAGCGCCTCGGTCATGACGGAGCGCCCGATCATTGCCCGCGTCGAGCCCAGGGCGCGCAGCATCCCGAGCTCCCGCGTCCGCTCCAGGATCGTCATCGAGAGCGCGTTGAACACCAGGAACGCCCCGACGAAGAGCGCGGTACCGGCGAAGAAGAGGAGCGAGATCCTGAACCCCTGCAACTGGCCGGTTATCTCCCGGGTGCGCGTCTCGGAACGCTGCGCCTGCAACCCCTCCCCGAGCCCCCGGTCAAGCCTCTCACGCAGCTCGGGGACCGGCGTCCCTTCCGCCGCCTCGACCGCGATGCCGGAGATCTTCCCCGGCTCGTCGAAGGCCTCCCGTGCGTAAGGGAGCGGGGCCATCCCGAACCCGAAACCACCGAAGGAGCCGCCCGGTATCCTCAGGATGCCGACGAGCTCCAGCTTCTCTGGCCCCCGGGGCGTCCCCAGAGTGACCCTGTCCCCGACCTCCAGCCCGATGCTCTCGGCCGACCCGCCGTCGAGGGTGATCTCCTTGCCGCTCGCGGGGAACCTCCCCTCCGTGAGCTCGAAGCCGGTGGCGAGCGCCGCCGACTCGGGCTCGACGCCGAAGAGGCGCAGGCTCTGAACCTCCGGCAACCCGTTCTCGTCCCTCGTTTCGAGGACCAGGGACGCCGGCAGCGAGAGTCGCGGGGCCGCCGACTCGACGCCCTCGTAGCCGCGCACCTTCTCGACAACCCTCTCGTCGAACGTGCCGCTGTCGCCGGCGGCGGTGACGGTGATGTCGGCGGCGCCGAACGCCCGGGAGTACAGGTCGGTGAAGGTGCTCGCCATCGTGTCGGAGAGCGTTATCACCCCGAAGACGATGCCGACGCCGAGCACGATGCCGATCGCCGTGAGCAGCGTGCGCTGCGCCCGCGCGCGCAGGCTGCGCGGGCCGATGCCGGAGAAGCGCCGGAGCCTCATGCCTCTCGCGTCATCAGCAGGAAGGGGTAATCTGCGCCGTTGGTGTGGTGCATGTGGATCTGGCCCCGCCGGAAGCCGGCGCGCTCGTAGACGGAGATCGCGCGCTCGTTGAACGTCGCCACGAAGAGCCGGAAGCCGGCGGGATCGAAGCGGCGCCGCCCGAACTCTAGCCCCGCCAGGACGTATCCGAGCCCGAGCCCCTTGCCCGTGAGGTCCGGCCTCAACCCCAGCCCTATGTCAACGTAGCCGTCGTCGGGGTAATCGAAGCCGGGCAACCGTCCCCCGGCACCGTAGCTGAAGAACCCGACCAGCTCGCCGTTCGACACCGCGGCGTAGTACCCATCGCGCCGTTCTGGCGGACCCAGAATCTCCTTCAGGCCTTCGGGGTCGTTCGCCACGTCGTAGAAGTCGTACGGCGCCTCGTAGCGCCAAAGGACGACCGCGCGTGCCTGCTCCTCGTCCATCGGGACGAAGAGGTAGGCCGGAGCGTGGGTCACGACGACTCCAGGTTCTTTATGCGCTCCAGGATGCCGTCCGGGTCGGGGTCGCGGGCCTCGTCCACCACCCGGCCGTCCGAGAGGAAGACCACGCGGTCCGCGGAAGAGGCGGCCCTGGGGTCGTGGGTCACCATCAGGATCGTCTGGTCGTAGCGGACGGCGGACTGCTTCAGGAGGTCCAGGACCCCCGCGCCGGTGGTGGAGTCCAGGTTCCCTGTAGGCTCGTCGGCGAGGATGATGTCGGGGTTCCGGATCAGGGCCCTGGCTATCGCCACCCGCTGCTGCTCGCCGCCGGAGAGCTCGTCGGGACGGTGTGTCCGCCTCTCCGTCAGGCCGACCAGGTCGAGCAGCTCATCCAGCCTCCCTGAGTACTTGCCGGCCCTCTCGCCGGCGATGAGCGCTGGCAACAGCACGTTCTCCTCGGCCGAGAGCGTAGGTATGAGGTTGAAGAACTGGAAGACGAAGCCCATCCGCTCGCGCCTGAGGAGCGTCAGCCTCCTGTCGGAGAGCCCCGAGAGGTCGGTGCCGCCCACGATCACGCGCCCCGAAGACGGCTTGTCGAGCGCGCCGAGGATGTGCAGGAGCGTGCTCTTCCCCGACCCCGAGGGGCCCATGATCGCCGCGAACTCGCCCCCCGGGAACTCGAGCGAGACGTCGCTGAGTGCCCGGACGGCCATAGAGCCGTCTCCGTAGACCTTGCTCAAGCCCACGGTCTCCACGGCGATCCTGCTCCCGTTCTCCACGCGCAGAGTATATCCGCGCCCACGCCCTCGACGGTGAAAGGAGCGACACGCAGGGGTCCGGCGCCGCTAGCGTCAGCGGCGCTCTCGACGAACGACGCCGCGGTCGGCGTGCCACGACTCGACGACGAGGTGGTCCGCCGGGTCCCCGAGGCGGACCACGATCAACTCGGTGATGTCCACGCGGAAGAGGTGGGAGGGACCGGGTACGTCCTCGCCGTTGATGGCGGCGACCCGCTCGGGGTCCGTGATCTCCTCGGCGTATCCGCCAACCTTCGCGTCACCCGTCCACTCCGGTGGGTCAACCGATCCGCTGTGCAGCGCCAGGCGCGGGTCCCGACGGAGGTCGAGCGCCTTCAGCGACCGCCACATGCTCCCGAGCCAGAGCTCCCCGTCCGCGAAGGTGGCCTCGGTCCCGCTGATGCGCGGTGAGCCGTCGCGTCGGAGCGTGGCAAGGGTCTTGTGGATGCGGGCCTCCAGAAAACCTCGGGCTCGGGCAGCCAGCTCCGGGGCCTCGTTCTCCACCTCGCTCCAGCTAGCCATGACCGCCGAACACCTCCTCACCTCGACCTTAGAGGTCCTCGTCTTCACACCGCAAACTCGCCTGATATTATTCTACATAGTAGAATAATTCAAGAGGAGGCTCGCGGCTGGCTCCTGGTTCGGGCTCGACACCATCATCGCGGGGCTGGGGCGTATGGTGGGACACGCTCCACGGCGGCCGGAGTTTGTAACTACTTTGTCGCGCTGATAAACTCTGCGGGCAACTTCATAGGCCCCTGCTTCTCCCGGGCGGAGAAGCCGATTCCAGACCAGAGGAGGCAAAGACTTGGACGTCTACGAAGTCATGTTCATAGTTATCCCCGAGCTCGACGAGGAGCAGGTCGAGAACACGATCGCGCGTTTCCGCACGATAATAGAGCGCACCGGCGGCGAGCCGAGGGACGTGAACCACTGGGGCCGCCGCAAGCTAGCCTACGAGATAGACCACAGGACGGACGGCTACTACGTGGTCATGGAGTTCACCGCCGGCGAGCGTACCCTCGTGGAGCTCAAGCGCATCCTGCGCGTCTCCGACGACGTTCTGCGGCACATGGTCGTGAAGCTCCCGCCGACGTACGCCCACAGGCCGCTCCCGGAGCCGGCCGAGGCCGCGAGCTAGGACTTTTGGAGAACAGGAGGAACTCGAGTGGGTAGGAGAAGGGGCGGTTTCAACCGCGGAGCGCGACCGGCCAAGAACAAGCCGTGCGTGTTCTGCAAGGAGAACATAGCCTACGTGGACTACAAGGACTACAACATGCTGCGGCGGTTCACCTCGGATAGGGGCAAGATCCGCGCTCGCAGGGTCACCGCGCTGTGCCCGCAGCACCAGCGCGAGGCGGCGACCGCGATCAAGCGCGCCCGCGAGATGGCGCTCCTCCCTTACGTGGTCGGACGGTAGGGGGTAGAGAAGTGCAGGTCATCCTTACGCAGGACGTGGAGAAGATCGGGCAGCGCGGCGACATCGTGGACGTGAGCCGGGGCTACGTGCGCAACTTCCTGGTGCCGCGCGGGCTCGCTGAGGTGGCGACCCCGGGCAAGCTGGAAGAGGCGCGCCGCCAGATGGAGGAGTCCGAGGAGCGCGACCGGCGCCTGGCCGAGCGGGCCAGCGAGGTCGCCGAGACGCTGAACAAGAGCGTCATCACCATCGAGGCGCGCACCGGCGAGGACGAGCGCCTCTTCGGCTCCGTCACCGCCGCCAACATCGCCGACGCCATCGAGAACGCCCGCGGCATACACCTCGACAGGCGCCGGATCCGGCTCCCCGAGCCCATAAAGGCCCTCGGTACCCACCAGGTGCCCGTCCAGGTCCACGGCGACGTCGAGGCGAGCGTCAAAGTGATAGTGGTTCCCAAATTGTAGAGACGACCCGGCGGGTCGTCTCTACGTAAGGTGTAGCTTCAGGCACAACCTCGACCAGAAGATAAAGGGCTCCGTCTTGTAACGGGGCCCTTTTTGCTGCATATTGAGGGGTCCATGGAGAGGCGAGGGAGGATGCGAGAGGTTCCCACGGGCGAGGCTGCCGCTCGTGTGCCGCCGAATGATCTGGAGGCCGAGAGGGCGGTAATAGGCGCCATGCTCGTCTCCGAGACGGCGGTCGCGGCGGTCGCCGAGCGTCTGACCGCGGAGGACTTCTACTCGGAGGTTCACCGGCTCATCTACGGCGCCATGACGCGCCTGTACTCGCGCGGCGACCCCATAGACCAGCTGACCCTCACGAACGAGCTCAGGACCACGGGGGCGTTCGACAAGGTGGGCGGCAGGGCCTACGTCTTCCAGATCGTCGAGAGCGTGCCCACGGCGGCCAACGCGGGCAGGTACGCGGAGATCGTGCGCGGCAAGGCGCTCCTCAGGGAGATCATAGACGTCGGGAGCCGCATCACCGAGGATGCCTTCAGGGAGCCCGACGACGTCGGCGAGGCGCTCGACGCCGCCGAGCAGCTCGTCTACGGCGTCTCCAACCGGACCCTGAGAGACCACCTCGCCCCGGTCTCAGAGCTCGCGCCGGGCGCGCTCGAGATGATACAGCGCCTCTACGAGGCCGAGGGAGAGGTGACAGGCGTCGAGACCGGCTTCGAGGACCTCGACCGTCTCACCACCGGCTTCCACAAGAGCGACCTCGTCATCCTCGCCGCGCGGCCGGCGATGGGAAAAACAGCATTGGCTTTAAACGCTATATGGCACGCTAGTGGCGAAAAGAGCATGCCGGTGGCGATCTTCAGCCTGGAGATGAGCAAGGAGCAGCTCGTGCAGCGGCTCATCTCGCAGACGACGCGCATCCCGGCGCAGGCTTTGAGGAGCGGCAACGTCAAGGCCGAGGACTGGCCCAAGCTCGTACGCGGGGTCGCGCAGGTAAGCCGGGCCCCGATCTGGATCGACGACACAGCAGGCGTGACGCTCATGGAGATGCGGGCCAAGGTGAGGCGGCTCTCGAGCCAGCTCAAGGCGCGGGGCGAGCCGCCGCTCGCGCTCGTGGTGGTGGACTACCTGCAGCTCATGATCGGGCAGGGCAACCGTTCGGAGAACCGCCAGCAGGAGATAGCGGAGATCAGCCGCGGCCTCAAGGTGCTCGCCCGCGACCTCGACGTGCCCGTGCTAGCCATCGCGCAGCTCAGCCGAGCCGTCGAGCAGCGCCACGACAAACGACCGCTGTTGTCGGATCTCAGGGACTGCGTCACGGGAGATACGCTTGTGCTGCTCGCCGACGGACACCGGGCGCCGGTGCGCGATCTTGTCGGCACGACGCCGCGGGTGCTCACGATGGCGCCTGAAGGCAGGATCGTCGAGGCGCAGAGCGATCTCGTCTGGTCCGTCGGTCGGCGACCGGTATTCGCGGTCAGGCTCGCCAGCGGGCGTACCATCCGGGCCACCGCGCGCCACCGTCTGTACGGCTTCGATGGCTGGATCCGCGTCGGCAACCTGCGCCCTGGCGACAGGGTTGCAGTAGCGCGAGGCATACCGGAACCTCTGGAGACCGGGGAGTGGACCGAGGCTCGTCTGGCTTTGCTCGGACACATGATCGGGGACGGGAGCTACCTGAGTGGGCAGCCGCTCCGCTACTGCACCGCTTCGGAAGAGAACAGCCGCGTCGTCGCCGAAGCAGCCCGCAGCGAGTTCGGGGTGCGGGTCAACCGACATCCTGGTCGAGGCAACTGGCATCAACTCGTCTTCAGCGGCAACGGCAACCGCTGGCGTCCCGCCGGGATGAATCGCTGGTTGCGGGAGCTGGGCATCTTCGGCCAGAGGTCGTTCGAGAAACGCCTGCCCGAAGTCGTGTTCGGGCTCGGTAATCGGTCGCTCGCCGTTCTGCTCAGGCACCTGTGGGCTACCGATGGCACGATCTTCGCCAGGCGGGCCGGGACGAGAGGCTCTTCTACAGTGTGCTTTTCGACCAACAGTAGGGGCCTGGCGGAAGATGTGTCCGCCCTGCTGCTGCGTTTCGGCATCGTCGCACGACTGCGCGAGGTCTCGCAAGGCAGGCATCGTCCGATGTTCACCGTCTCTGTCTCGGGCACGGAGGGTCAGAGGCGCTTCCTCGACGTGGTGGGCGCCTTCGGTCCTCGTCGCTCGGGCGCGGCGAAGCTTGCGGCGGTGCTCGAGACAAACCGGGAGGCCACCAACGTAGACACGTTGCCCATCGAGGTCTTTGCGCAGGTCAGAGCCAGCATGGCGGAGCATCGCCTCTCCCATCGGGCGATGGCTCTCGCCAGAGGCACCTCCTACGGCGGCTCCTCGCGCTACCGGTTCGCGCCGTCGCGGGCCTTGCTGGCAGAGTACGCCGAGATTTTGGATGATGACGCGTTGCGCTCGCATGCCGAGAGCGACCTCTTCTGGGATCGCGTTGTCGAGGTCGTTCCAGGCGGGGAAGAGGAGGTCTTCGACCTCACCGTGCCCGGCCCCGCCTCGTGGCTCGCGGACGGCATAGTTAGCCACAATTCGGGCGCCATAGAGCAAGATGCGGACATGGTGATGTTCCTCTACCGAGACGAGTACTACAACCCCGAGTCCGACGACAAGGTGATTGCCGAGATCATCGTCGGCAAGCACCGCAACGGTCCCACGGGCAAGGTCCAGCTCGCCTGGATGGAGCAGTACACCAAGTTCGCCTCTCTCGCCCGCAGGGTATAGGCGCCAAAGCCAGGGAGGCTGCTCCACGGCCCGTGGTTTCATGCTCTCTGGGGTGGGAATATGTGATCTGCGACGTGCGTCATCCGACCAAGAGGGAAAAGACCGTGAGCGAGAACGCGAGCAGGGGCCAGCAAGCGGCGGAAGAGGTTGCCCGGAGATGGATCTCCACGATGCAGTCCATGGCCGATCAGATCCAGAGGCAGCAGCAGACCCTCCAGCAGATGATGCAGGACCAGATGAGCGCCTACGTCCAGCTCCTGAACACCCCTCCGTTCTACGTCTCCAAGCTACCGCAGGAAGAGGGGGAACTGGCCGCGGGGCAGACCTTCCATCAGGCCTCCGAGCAGTGGATGAAGCTCGCACAACAGCAACAGCAGATCTTCCAGGAGATGTCCCAGCAGTGGATGGAGCATGCCGTAGCCCAGCAACAAGCCTTCCAGCAGGTGGTCCAGCAGTCGCTGGCCGCCTACATGGACCTCTTTAAACCTTCAAGGTGAACCCGCCGGAGTACGATGCCGGGACCTACGGCGACCGGATGGCCGGCGTCTACGACGATTGGTTCGGCACTCCTGGCAACACGGACGAAGTGGTCTCTTTCCTGAGCGAACTCGCAGGCCAAGGTCGCGCACTGGAACTCGGCGTCGGCACCGGCCGGATCGCCCTCCCGCTGGCCGAGAAGGGGATCGAGGTGCACGGCATCGACGCCTCCGAAGCGATGGTCGAGAAGCTGCGGGCCAAACCCGGAGGACAGGACATCCCCGTCACCATCGGCGACTTCGCGGACGTGGATGTCGGGGAGCGGTTCTCGCTCGTGTACGTGGTCTTCAACACCGTCTTCGCGCTGCTCACGCAGGAGGATCAGGTACGCTGCTTCGCGAACGTCGGAGGGCGTCTGGACGAGGGAGGCGCGTTCGTCCTCGAGGCGTTCGTGCCCGACCCCGCCCGCCTGGCGGGGGGAGAGGTAACCCAGACCAAGCGGGTCGAGGTCGACCGTGTCTACCTGGAGACCTCGCGCTACGATCCGGTAGAGCAGCGCGTCTACTCGCAGAACATCTCGATGGGGGAGACGGAGACGAAGCTCTACCCGGTCCAGATCCGCTACGCTTGGCCCTCGGAGCTCGACCTGATGGCCCGCCTGGCCGGGCTCCGCTTGCGCGAACGCCTGGGAGGCTGGCGCCGCGAGCCGTTCGAGGCGTCGAGCAACAACCACGTCTCGGTCTACGAAAAGGAGCCATCAGCAGAGATGGCTGATGGCTGACCGCTGAAAGCTACCTGATCGGCGC
>DATACV010000170.1:0-18187 GCA_036258875.1 Rubrobacteraceae bacterium | reverse complement strand
TGCGCGGGCTCGTCCCCGACGGCATACTGGAGACCGTGCGCGAGATATATTCGGGCTCGGACGGTAGAATATAAGGATTGTAGGCGAAGGATAGGTTTGTAGGATGGACGTACTGGTGCTGATAGACAGGTTGGAGGAGCTGGTGGAGGAAGCGAGGAGCTTCCCCGGCTTCGGCAACACGGCCATGATCGACCGGGACGCCGCCTTCGACATCATAGACCAGATGCGCCAGACGATCCCCGAGGAGCTCAAACAGGCGCGCTGGATCGTGAAGGAACGCCAGGCGATGCTCGACGAGGCGCGCAGCGAGAGCGACCGCATCATCCGCGGCGCCCAGGACGAGGCCGAGAAGATCACCTCCGAGGAGGAGGTCCTCAAGCGGGCCGAGAAGCGAAGCGCGGAGATCATGGAGGACGCCCGCCGCCGCGAGCGCGAGATCCGGCTTGGCGCCGAGGATTATGCGGACGAGGTTCTCGCGAACCTCGAGGACAACCTCGGCAAGCTCCTCGAGGCGGTCCAGCGGGGCCGCAACAAGCTGCAGGGCGTCC
The DNA here is from genome assembly GCA_036258875.1 of Rubrobacteraceae bacterium. Classification (GTDB taxonomy): domain Bacteria; phylum Actinomycetota; class Rubrobacteria; order Rubrobacterales; family Rubrobacteraceae; genus JALYGY01. Next base: position 17,639 of record DATACV010000170.1, on the reverse strand, counting down.
CGGAAGAGTAACCGATGGCTTCCTTGGTTCCTCTCAGGCGCCCCGGCGCCGATATCGGGTCGCGGCAGGAGACGCGCGAAACCTTCGACGTGGAGCCGTTCGACCTCTACGGGCGACACCACGAAGTCACCGAGGCGGAGGCGGACGTCGCCGTCACCCGTCTCGCGGAGGGCCTGCACCTGGACCTCGCGGTCCGCGTGACGGTGCGCACGACGTGCGACCGGACCCTTGACCCCACGGACCTGCGCCTGGAGTTCGGCGAATCGGAGTTCCTGGCGGGTCCGAACAACAGAGAGCTCGCGATCGAGGACTGGACCCTGAACCTGGCGGATTTCACCAGGCGGGCGCTCCCGAGCGAGGTCCCGATGCAGGTGTTCCGGCCGGGGACCGATCCCGTGGAGCCCTCCGGGAGCGAAGACGAGATCGACCCGCGTTGGCGGGGCCTGAGCGGGCTCTTCGCCTCTTACCTGTAGCACCTTACGATCGACAGGAGGTAACTTCTATGGCAGTACCGAAGAAGAAGACGTCTCACGCGCGGCGGAACCAGCGCAGGGCGCACCAGGCGATGGGGCAGCCGAACCTGGTGGCCTGCCCGAACTGCGGCGAGCCGCACAGGCCGCACCGCGTGTGCCCCAACTGCGGCTACTACAAGGGCCGCACCGCCGTCGCCGTCGAAGTCACCGAGTAGTCCCAGAGAGGGCCCTCCGGGACCCCGGATGCGGATCGCGGTAGACGCCCTCGGCGGGGACAGGGCGCCGCGCGAGGTCGTCGCCGGGGCTCTCGCCGCCGCCAGGAGGTTGCCGCAGGACGAGATCCTGCTCGTGGGGGACCGTACGCTCGTCGAGCCCGAGCTCGGCGCCTCTTCGCCGGCGAACCTGTCTCTACGCGACGCCGGCGGACCCGTTGGGATGGGTGAGGAGGCCGCCTCATCGCTCAGGTCGCGTCCCGACGCGAGCATCGCCGTCGCCGCCGGTATGGTGCGCGGAGGCGAGGCCGATGCCCTCTTCTCAGCGGGGAACACGGGGGCGACGGTAGCGGCGGCCTTGCTGAGGATCGGGCGGTTACCTGGCTGCCGCAGGCCGGCCATCGCGACCGTCCTTCCTTTGAGCTCTCCAGTCCTCCTGCTCGACGCGGGGGCGACCGTGATGTGCCGGCCGCAGGACCTGCTGAATTTCGCTATTCTTGGGAGCGTGTTCGCTGAACGCTACTTCGAGCTCGACGGTGGGGCGCGCGTCGGCCTGATCAACGTCGGCGAGGAGCCGACCAAGGGCACGGACCTGGCCAGGGAGTCTCACCGCCTCATGAGCGACGCTCCCGGCGTCCGCTTCGTCGGCAACGTCGAGGGAAGGGATATCGGCGGCGGCCTCGCCGACGTGCTCGTCACCGACGGTTTCACCGGCAACGTCGTCCTCAAGACCGCCGAGGGGGTGGCGCGCGAGATCCTCACGATGCTCCGCTCGGCTATGACGGGGGGTCTCGCCGGCAAGCTCGCAGCCGGGATGCTGCGCTCGCGGCTGCTCGGCGTCCGGGACCGCGTAGACCCCGAGAACTACGGGGGGTCCTTCCTCCTCGGCGTCGGGGGAACTGTAGTGATCGGGCACGGCAACTCTGGCGCGCGCGGGGTGGAGAACGCCCTCCTCGGCATCGCCCGCACCGGCGCCGGCCTCACGCAGGCCCTGGAAGGGGCGCTCACAGCGGCGCACGCGGCCGCCGGAGACGCCCCGTGAACGGCCGCCCGGGCGGCAAGATCGTCGGGGTCGGACGCGCCCTCGGGAGCCGCGTGGTCACCAACCGCGATCTCGAAGCCACCCTCGACACCACCGAGGACTGGATCTCCTCGCGCACCGGGATCTCGGAGCGCCGCTACGTCGACGAGGGCGAGGACTGCGCCTCGCTCGCCATCGAGGCTTCCAGGGAGGCCCTCGAACACGCCGGCGCGGCCGGCGACTCGGTAGACCTGATCGTCTGCGCCACCTCTACCGCGCCGGAGTCGATGCCGTCCGTGGCCTGCCTGGTCGGCGAGTCGATAGGGGCCCCCGGCGTAGGCGCGATGGACCTGGCGGCGGCCTGCACCGGCTTCTCCTACGCGGCCTCGGTCGCCGACGCGATGATCTCCGGCGAGAGGGCCAACAGGGTGCTCCTCATCGGGGCCGACGCCATGACCACGATAGTGGACCAGTCCGACCGCTCCACCGCCGTGCTCTTCGGTGACGGCGCGGGCGCCGTCCTCCTCGACCGCAGCGAAGACTCCTCCGGCTTCGTAGACCACATCCTCGGCGCCGACGGCCGGATGGCTCCCCTGGGCCGCGCCGGCCACCCCGGCGACGAGCACAAGCTCTACCAGAACGGCCGCGAAGTCTTCAAGTTCGCCGTAAGGATACTCCCCGAGATGGTCGAGAAACTCGTCTCCCGCAACCACATCTCCCTCGACGAAGTCCAGTACATAATCCCCCATCAGGCCAATGCACGCATAATACACGCGGCGGCGAGGAAGATGGAGGTTCCGGAGGAGAAGATCGTGGTTAACCTGGATCGCTTCGGGAACACTTCGGCGGCGAGCATCCCCCTTTCTTACCCGGACATATTCGACGACCTGGAGCCTGGCAGGTACGTCATCACGGTGGGGTTCGGCTTCGGGCTGACGTGGGCGGCGAACCTGTACAGGGTCTGAACGATGGAAAGGGGGGAGATAAGGCGGGCCGTAGTGTTCCCCGGGCAGGGGAGCGCGGGGAGCGAGGTCTCAGGGGAGGTCCGGGAGGCGGTGCGGGAGCAGGTCGGGGAAGCGGAGGTGCCGTACCAGCTTTCCGTGTTCGCGGGCTCCGTGGAGCTCCTTTACAGGCTGCGCGAGGCGGGGGTCGAGCCGGACGTGGTAGCCGGGCACTCCCTGGGGGAGTACGCGGCGGCGCACGCGGCAGGGAGCGTCGCTCTCGAGGACGCGGTGTGGCTGGTGGCGGAGAGGGACCGGCTCATGACCGAGGCGGCAAGGGAGCACCCTGGTGGGATGGTGGCCCTCATAGGGGCCGACCCGGCGGAGGTCGCGCGCGCCGCCGACGAGGCGGAGGGTGTCGTCGTGGCTGCCAACTTCAACACGCCGCGCCAGACCGTCATCTCTGGCGAGAAGGAGGCTCTGGAGGCCGTGGCGGAGCGGGTGCGCGGGCGCAAGGTGGAGCTCAACGTCGCGGGGGCTTTCCACTCGCCGCTCATGCTCGAGGCCTCACGCACAATGAACGCGAGGCTGGCGGAGGTCGTATTGCGGGATCCCGAGGTCCCGATGGTGGGCGCGACCGACGGCGGGGTGCTGGCGACCGCGGGAGACGTCCGGCTCGCGCTCGGGAACCAGATGCTCTCCCCGGTACGGTGGGTGGCGGTGATCGAGAGGTTCGAGAGCCTGGGGGTGGAAGAGATAGTGGAGGCGGGGGAGGATGGGACGTTGACCCGGATGTTACGGGACTTCAGGGGCAAGGAGATCGAGGGCCGCACGGCGAGGGAGGTGCTCTCGTGAAGCCGCCGTTGGGCTCGGCGGAGATCCGGCGCCTCATCCCGCACCGGTACCCGTTCTTGCTGGTGGACAGGATCGACGAGCTCGAGCCCGGGGTAAGGGCCGTCGGGGTGAAGAACGTCACCCAGAACGAGCCCTTCTTCCAGGGGCACTTCCCCGACTACCCGGTAATGCCCGGAGTCCTGATCATCGAGGCCATGGCGCAGGTGGGGGCGGTAGGGGTGATGGCCGGCGGGGAGCACTCGGACAAGCTCGCGCTGTTTGCCGGCATAGACGGCGTGAGGTTCCGCAGGCAGGTGGTCCCCGGCGACGTTCTCACCATGGAGGTCGAGATAGACCGGCTCAAGGGGCGCGTGGGCCGGGGTACGGGCCGGGCGTCCGTCGACGCCGAGCGGGTCTGCGAGGCCAAGCTCATGTTCGCCTTCGCCGAGAGGGGGGAGGTCGAGTGATAGAGGAGGGGCGCGTCGCGGTCGTCACCGGCGGCGGCCGCGGCATCGGGCGGACGGTCGCCGTGCGGCTCGCCGAGGAGGGGGCGAAGGTGGCGATCTCCTACCGCAGCGACGACCAGTCGGCCCGGGAGACCGCCGAGGCCGTGCGCGCGGCGGGCGCGGAGTGCGAGGTCTTCAAGGGCGACGTGGCCTCGCCGGAGGACGTGCGGTCGCTCTTCGAGGGCGTGGCCGAGGCCTTCGGGCGGCTCGACATACTAGTCAACAACGCCGGGATCACGCGCGACAACCTCATGATGCGGATGAAAGACGACGAGTTCGACGACGTATTGCGGACCAACCTCGGGGGCACGTATTTGTGCACGCGGGCGGCTCTGCGGCCCATGATCCGGGCGCGGTGGGGCAGGATCGTGAACGTGAGCTCCGTGGTCGGGCTCGTAGGGAACGCCGGGCAGGCCAACTACGCGGCATCGAAGGCCGGGATCATCGGGTTCACCAAGAGCGTGGCGCGCGAGGTCGCGCAGCGCGGCATCACGGCGAACGCTGTGGCGCCGGGGTACGTGGAGACCGAGCTTACCGGGAGCTTGCCCGAGAACGTGAAGGAAGCGATCCGGACCCAGGTCCCGATGGGACGCTTCGGCGAGGCAGGGGAGGTGGCCGAGGTCGTCGCGTTTTTGGTCGGGGAAGGAGCCGGGTACATAACCGGCCAGACCATAGCTGTGGACGGTGGAATGACTATGCAGTAGGGAGTTTTGCGGTTACACTACGCGCTGTGCCCGCGAGGGGTGACGGAGCTTGTCGTAAAGCGTGGAGAGGAGTTGGGCTTGGATCGCGAAGAGATACTGAACAAGATCCAGGAGATAACCGCCGACCGTCTGGGCGTAGACGAGAGCGACGTCACACCCGACGCATCGTTTCGAGAAGATCTGGAAGCGGACTCCCTGGACCTCGTGGAGCTCATAATGGAGCTCGAGGAGCAGTTCGGGATGGAGATACCCGACGAGGAGGCCGAGAAGATCACCACGGTCGAGGAGGCAGTGGACTACGTGCAGGAGCATCAGCCGGCGTGACCGAGGAGGGATCGAACACCAACGGCCGCGCGCTGATCACCGGCGCGGGGGCCGTCACACCTCTGGGCACCGGCGTCGAGAACTTCTGGGATGCCTCGCTGCACGGCAAGAGCGGTATCGGGGAGATCACCCTCTTCGACGCCTCGCCGTTCCCCTCCCAGATCGCCGGCGAGTGCACGGACTTCGATCCCACGGACTTCATGCACAAGAAGGCGGCGAGGAGGATGGACCGCTTCGCGCAGCTCGGCATCGCAGCCGGGATCGAGGCGGCCGAGAGCGCGGGGATAGCCGACCTGGTTCGCGAGAGGCCCGAACGGGTGGCGATAGTGATGGGCAGCGGTATCGGTGGCCTCTCGACGTGGGAGCGCGAGTACCGCGTGCTGCACGAGCGGGGACCCGGGAGGGTGAGCCCGTTCCTGATCACAATGATGGTCCCCAACATGGTAGCGGGCCAGCTCGCCATCATGCTGGGCGCGACGGGCCCGAGCCAGTGCCCCGTCCTCGCCTGCGCGACCGGGGCCGAGGCGATGGCCGAGGGGCTGGAGCTGATCCGGCGTGGCGACGCCGACGTCGTGATCGCGGGCTCCGCGGAGGCCCCGATCACGCCCCTCAGCATGGCGGGGTTCTGCGCGATCCGGGCCGTTAGCCGCCGGAACGACGAGCCGCACCGCGCGAGCCGCCCCTTCGACCAGGACCGCGACGGCTTCGTCATGAGCGAGGGCGCGGGCGCGATCATACTCGAGAGCCCGGAGCACGCGGAGCGGCGGGGCGCCGAGCCCATAGCGGCCGTCGCGGGGTACGGGCGTACCACGGACGCCTACCACGTCACGGCGCCCGACGAGCAGGGTCGCGGGGTCGAGCGCGCGATGCGCCACGCCCTCGAAGACTCGGGCCTTACCCCGGAAGACGTAGGGCACGTGAACGCCCACGCCACCGCGACCCCCACGGGCGATGGCCCCGAGACGAAGGCGATCTCGAGGGTCATGCCCCACGCCCTGGTCTCCGGCACGAAGTCCATGACGGGTCACTCTTTCGGCGCCGTGGGAGCCACCGAGGGCATCATGTGCGCCCTCGCCATCAAGAACGGGGTGGTCCCGCCCACCATAAACCTGGAGAACCTTGCCGACGACTGCGAGGAGCTGAACTACGTGGGGGCCGAGCCCCAGGAGGCGCCTGGCCTCGGGGCGGCGATCTCCAACTCGATGGGCTTCGGGGGTCACAACGTCGTGGTGGCGTTCTCGAAGGTGTAGAATAGAGAACGAAGTGTCAATAAAAGATCTGATAACGGTTTTACCAGAGCCGTTGCGTCGGCGTTCGCTGACGCACCCGAGCGTCGCCGACCCCTACGACTCGAACGGCCGGCTGGAGTTTCTCGGGGATTCGGTCCTGAACAGCCGGGTAGCGGAGCTGGTGTTCCACGGCTACCCGGAGCTCCTCGAGGGCGACCTCACGCGCATCCGGGCCCACCTGGTGCGCAAGTCGTTCCTGGCGACGGTGGGCCGGGCCGAAGGTCTCGAGGAGATCATCGAGAGCTCCGTCATAAACGACTCGGTTATCGCCGACACGGTCGAGGCCATAATCGGGGCTGCCTACCTCATAGACCGCGACCTCGTGGTGCGCACCATAGACGAGATCTTCAACCCTTCCGAGGTGGACACCGACGAGCTGCGCGACTGGAAGACGCTCCTGCAAGAGACGCTCCAGGCGGACGGCTTGAGACCGACCTACCGCGTCATATCCAAACAGGGCCCGGCGCACCGTCCGAGCTTTATCTCCGGGGTCTCTGTGGACGGCCGCGAGGTGGCCACCGGCGAAGGCAGCTCCATCAAGGAGAGCGAGCAAGCAACCGCCCGCGCCGCGCTCGAGATCCTGGGCATCCGCCCGGTCCCGCGCTCCGCCGTCGAAGTACACGTAAGCGCATAGCATTTAGCTGTCAGCCGTCAGCGGTCAGCAAGGTCTTCGGCGCGTAACCTCTCACCAGGAATCTAGCCGGAGTCCGTTGGAAGCCACACGTTAAGTGCGGTATGCTACATTCACGGAGGCACTTTGCCAAGGGCTGAAGGCTGAAGGCTGATCGCTGACAGCTAGTTTGCTGCTCTTTTCTGCGTGCTTTTTACATAGAAGTTACGTAAAATGCGCCTTAGTGCTCTCGGGGATCTATATCAAGGGCTTCAAGACGTTCGCGAGGCCGGTCAGGATGCCGCTGGAGGGCGGCGTGACCGCGATAGTCGGACCCAACGGCTCGGGCAAGAGCAACATCACGGATGCCGTGCTCTTCGCCCTCGGGGAGCAGAGCCCGGGGGTATTGCGGGCTGGGGCGATGAGCGAGCTCATCTTCTCGGGCTCCGAGACGCTCCCCCCGGCCGGCGCCGCCGAGGTGACGCTGGTCCTCGACAACGCCTCGGGGGAGATATCGCTCCCTTACGAAGAGGTCTCTATCACGCGCCGCATCTCGCGCGGCGGCGAGACGGAGTACAGGATCAACGGCTCCCGCGCGCGACTGCAGGACGTGCGGGCGGTGGCCGGGGAGGCCGGCATCGGACGCCACAGCATCCTGCGCCAGGGGGCCGTGGACGCGATAGTCGCTGGCGGCGCTGCGGCCTGCCGCCTCGCCCTGGAGGAGGCAGCGGGTCTGGGCGTCTACAGGCGGCGGCGCCTCTCGGCGAGCCGCCGCCTGGAGAAGGCCGCGGCCCAGCTGGAGAAGACCCGCCAGCTGGAGGCGGAGCTCTCCAGCCAGCTTCGAAGGCTGGAGAGGGAGGCGGTCGCCGCCCGCGAGTACCGGGAGCTGGAAGCGCGCTACCGCGAGCTCGCCCTGGCGCACCTCTACCGGGCGGCCACCCGGGACCTCGAGGGTCTGCAGCGCCGGCTGGAGGAGAGCGAGGCCCGCGCGGCGGAGCTGTCGGCCCGCGAGGAGGCGCTGGGCGAGGAGGAGGACCTCCTGGCGCGCCGGACGGCGACGCTGGAGGGGAGGCTGCGCGAGACGGAGGCCGCGCTCGAGGCCCTCGAGGACGGTGCGGAGGACCTGCGGGGCGAGTCGCTGCGCGCGGACAGGAACCTGTTCCGCCTCGAAGCGGGCCGGGGGGGAGATCTGCGGCGTTCGGCAGCACGTCTGGAGGAGGGACTCCACAGCATCTCGCAGACCCTGGCGGAGCTCGAGAAGCGCCGCGTCGCGGCGGAGGCCGAGCACGCGGCCCTGGTCGAGGGGACCTCTCGCTTGCGGCTCGCCCTGGAGGAGGCCAGGCAGCGGGCCGCGTCGGCGGGGAAGGAACGTTCCCGGCTCGCCGCCGAGGTGGAGACGCTCCGCGCCCGGCTCGAACAGGCGGCGGCGTCGCCGCAGCACGAGGCGCTGGCGCGCGAGGACCTGGAGTGTCTGGCCCACCTTGCGGAGAGCCTCGAGCGTCCGTGGGGAGAGGATGCCGCGTCGAGGCTCACGCGGCTCCGGGGGTGGCTGGGGGATGAGCTGGCCCTGATCGAAGGCCGCGCCGAGGAAGCCGACAGGCGCCGCGGGGCGCTGGCGGCCGTTGTCGGGCGCGCGGAGTCGAGGGTTCGGGCGCTGCAAGAGGCGGCGCCCGGAGGTGACGGGACCAGGCTGTATGAGGTGATCCGAGCCCGCCCCGGTTACGAGGCGGCGGTGGAGGCCGGCCTGGGCGAGTTCGGCGCCGGCGTGCTGGCGCACAGCGTGGACGAGGGCTTGAGGCTGCTCTCCGGCAACGAGCGCGTGGCCGTCCGGCTGGACGCCGGGCGGGTGGAGGAGGGCGCTACCCCGCCGGGCAAGCCGCTGGTCGAGTGCGTGGAGGTCCTGGACCGGCGCTACGCGCGGGCGGTGGAGCGCCTCCTCGGCGGCATCTACGTCGTAGAAGAGCCGGAGAAGGACGCCCCGTCCAACGGCTACGTCGCGGTCACCCGGCAGGGTCTGCGCCTCACGCGCACCAGCCTCTCCCGCAGGCCCCTGTCAGGCGGCTTCGCCCGCGAGGCCATGCTCGAAGCCGGGCTCGAGCGCCTGGACGCGCTGAAGAACGGGCCGGGGGAGATGCTCTACGACCTGCGGGAGAGGATCTCGGCCGCCTCCCGGCGCATCGAGCGGCTCGCGACGACGGCCCAGGGCCTCTCGACCCTGGCCGACCGGGCCTCGCGCGCCCGCGCCCGGCTCGCCCGCGGGGCCGCCCGCCGCCTGACGGCTGCCGAGGAGCTCGGGAGGGATCTCGCCGAGCGGCGAAGGTTGGAGGAGGCCCTGACCCTCGAGACGCGCGAGAAGCGGGATGCCCTCCTCGAAGCCGAGCGACTCTGGGCCGACGCCGACGGGGAGGCGGCAGCCGCGGCCCGGGCGGTCGCCGAGGCGGACGAAGCCTCGGAGGACTCTCGCCGGAGGCAGAGAGCGCTCCGGTCGGCCCTCGCCGAGGGCAGGGACCGCCATGCGCGACTCTCCCGCCGCCTCGAGCACGCCCGGAACGCCTCCGGACGGGAGACGCAGCTGGTCGCGCAGGCCACCGCCCGCGCCGCCCGCGCCTCGTCGCGGCTAGCGGCAGCCGTCCGCGGGCGCCGCAACGCGCTGCGCGCCGCCAGGGCCCAGACCGCGGAGGCCCACCGCGCCGCCTCCACGGAGCGCACGCACCTCGCGCGCCAGGCCGCCTCCCTCGCCGGGGACCTCGCCGCCGCCCGCGGGGCCGCCGAGCGCCTCTCCGAAGACCTCGAACGCGCCCGGGCTATGGCCGCGGAAGCCACCGAGGAGATAGAAGCCGAGTGGGGCGCCACCCTCGAGGTCGCCCGGCGCGAGGCCGACCGCCACCCGCCCGACACGGCCGAAGAGAGAGCCCGCCTCGCCCGCAGGCTCAAACGCTTCGGCGATGTCAACCTCCTTGCCCTCTCCCAGGAAGAGGAGCTCCGCGAACGCCACGAGTTCGTCTCGGCCCAACGCGCCGACGCCGAAGCCGCCGCCAACGAACTCAACCGCATGATCCTGTCCGTGGACCGGGAGATCGAGGCCAGGTTCTCCGAGACGTTCGTGCGGGTGCGAGGGGCGTTCGGGGAGATCGTCCCGCGCATGATGGAGGGCGCTTCCGGGATCCTGGACCTCTCGGAGGAGGGGGTCGAGGTTGGGCTCAGGCTCGGGCGGCGGGGGTGGAAGCCGCTGAGGGTCCTCTCGGGCGGCGAGCGGGCGCTGCTCGCCCTGTCGTTCCTCTTCAGCATCTTCCTCAGCCGCCCCGGTGGGGAGGTGGGAGCGTTCTGCGTGCTCGACGAGGCCGAGGCGGCGCTCGACGATCTCAACCTGGCGCGCTTCCTCGCTGTGGTAGACTCTCACCGGGCTACCGGCCAGTATCTGCTGGTGACCCACCAGAAGCGGACGATGGCCGCGGCGGACGTGCTCTACGGTGTGGTCCAGGACGCCGCCGGGGCCACCACGGTTGTATCGAAGCGCATGCAGGGAGAGTAGAGAAGCGGTTCATGGCGCGCTCGTGGCGTAACTTTTTCAGGCGAGACAGTGATGAGGCGGGGGGCTCCGGCGTGGCCGTCGAGACCCAGGTCCCAGCGATAGAAGAGGCCGAAGGCGCGGACGAAGGCGTGCCCGCGGCCGAGGAGGTGCTGGCTGCCCGCAGGGAGCCCGAGGCGGCCGGGGAGCCGGTCGAGGAGGCGGCTCCGGGCGAGGTAGAGGAGGCGTTACCGGAGCCGGGTGTGGCCGAGGAGACGCCCGACGCCGAGGCTGCCGTGGAGGCTCAAGAGTCAGGCGGCTGGTTCGGGCGGCTGCGCCAGGGGCTCAGGAGGAGCCGGGAGTCCGTCGTCGGGCAACTCAACGCCGCCGTCGCCGAGTTCAGGGACGCCGAGGACGAGGAGTTCTGGGAGACCGTGGAGGAGATACTCATCGCCTCCGACGTCGGTGTGGCTACGACCTCCAAGCTGGTGCGGGAGCTGGAGCAGGAGGCACTCGAGAGGAACATCACGAGCGGCGACGAGCTCAGGGAGCTACTTTTAGAGCACGCGGCGAGGATGCTCGAGGGGCCTGTGGAGCTCGACGTCTCGCACGAGCCGACCGTGATCCTTATGGTGGGGGTGAACGGCACCGGGAAGACCACCACAATCGGCAAGTTGGTCAACTTCCTGCCCGGTAAGGCGATGCTCGCCGCCGGGGACACATTCCGGGCGGCTGCCATAGAGCAGCTCGAGCGGTGGGGCGAGAGGACCGGGGCCCCCGTCGTGGCGAGGGAGCGCGGCGCCGACGCCGCGGCGGTCGTGCACGACGCCGTCGAGGCCGCCAAGCGAGATGGAGTGGACGTGTTGCTCATCGACACGGCGGGGCGCTTGCACACCAAGATCAACCTCATGGCCGAGCTCGACAAGGTCAGGCGGGTCATAGCGCGTCAGCTCCCGGGCGCGCCGCACGAGGTCTTGCTCACCGTAGACGCAACCACGGGTCAGAACGGCCTCAGGCAGGCTAAGATGTTCAACGAGGTCGCGGGGGTGACGGGGATCATCCTGACCAAGCTCGACGGCACGGCCAAGGGGGGTATAGCGCTGGCCATAGCCAACGAGATCGGGGTCCCGATAAAGCTGATATCGGTCGGCGAGAAGGCCGAGGACCTGCACCCGTTCGACGCGCGCGAGTTCGCCGAGGCCCTGTTCGGAGACCTCTAGCATGTTCGACACTCTAGGCGAGAGGCTGAATGCGGCCCTGGACGGGGTGCGCGGTAGCGGCAACCTCACCGAGGACCAGGTAAAGAAGGTGACACGCGAGATACGGCTCGCCCTGCTCGAGGCGGACGTCAACTACGCGGTGGTCAAGGAGTTCGTCGGCAACGTCAGGGAGAGGGCTACGGGCGCGGAGGTCTCGAAGGCTCTGAGCCCGGGTCAGCAGGTCGTCAAGATCGTCAACGAGGAGCTGGCGAACCTGATGGGCGGCACCTCGCACAAGCTTACCTTCGCCTCGAGGCCGCCGACCGTCGTGATGCTCGCCGGCCTCAACGGCCACGGCAAGACCACGGCTGCGGGCAAGCTCGCCCTCTTCGTGCGCAAGCTCGGCAAGACCCCTTACCTCGTCGCCTGCGACACCTACCGTCCGGCCGCAATAGACCAGCTGCAGCAGATAGGGCGTGAGCTCGGGGTGCCGGTCTACGAGGAGGGCACCGAGGCGGCGCCGGAGGAGATCGCCAGTCGCGGCATAAAGGCCGCCGCGGACGGCGGGTACGACTTCGTGATCGTGGACACGGCGGGCCGGCAGGTCGTCGACGTCGAGATGATGGAGGAGATCAAGCGCGTGAGACAGGCCTCGCGGCCGCACTCGGTGCTCCTCGTCCTCGACGTGGTGACCGGGCAGAACGCCGTCGAGGTCGCGCAGGCGTTCCAGGAGTACGCGGACTTCGACGGGATGATCCTCACCAAGCTGGATGGGGACGCGCGAGGCGGCGCCGCCCTCTCCGTAGTCTCGGTGACGGGGCGGCCGATCCGGTTCGCCTCCGAGGGCGAGAAGATGAGCGAGTTCGACTACTTCTACCCGGACAGGATGGCGGGACGCATCCTCGGGATGGGCGACGTGCTCACCCTGATCGAGAAGGCCGAGCAGCAGATGGACCGCGAGGAGGCCGAGGCCGACGCCAAGCGGCTTATGTCGGGCAAGTTCACCTTCGAGGACTTCCTCAAGCAGATGCAGATGCTCAAGAGGATGGGCCCCCTCTCCGGTTTGCTCGGCATGATCCCGGGGCTGAACAAGCAGCTCGCGGGGGCAGAGATAGACGACCGGATGCTGGGCAGGGTCGAGGCGATGGTAACTTCTATGACCGCACAGGAGCGGCGCAACCCCAAGCTCTTGCAAAACCCGAGCAGGGTGCGTAGGATCGCGCGCGGCTCCGGGGCGACCCAGCAAGAGGTCCAGAAGCTCATCAAGCAGTTCAACGAGATGCAGAAGATGATGCGGCAGATGGGTAGGGGCGGCGGGATGCCCCGCATGCCCGGGCTGCCCGGACGCAGGTAACGTAACAGGCAAGAGAGGAGAGAAGATGGCTGTAAAGATCAGGCTCGCGAGGCACGGGGCGAAGAAGTCTCCGTTCTACCGGATAGTGGTCGCGGACTCGCGCAGCCCGCGCGACGGCCGGTTCATAGACCGCATAGGGACCTACAACCCGCGCACCCAGCCCTCGGACATCCAGGTCGACGCGGAGAAGGCGAAGGAGTGGCTGGAGAAGGGGGCCCAGCCCACCGACCAGGTGCGCAAGCTCCTCAAGGTATCGGGCGTCCTCTAGGGGGCTAATCGTGGACCAGCTGGAGAATTTGGTGCTCATCCTGGCGCGCTCGCTCGTCGAGAACCCCGACGAGGTCGAGGTATCTGGCACCGAGACCGACTCGCGGGTAGACCTCGAGCTCAGGGTCGCCCCCGAGGACATGGGTAAGATCATCGGCCGGCAGGGGCGCACCATCCGCGCCATCCGCACGGTGGCGAAGGCGGCCTCGGTGAAGCTCGGGAAGCGGGTCAACGTGGAGGTCCCGGGCTAGGGCGTGGAGCCCTCCGACCCCGTGGAGATCGGGCGCGTCGTCGCCCCGCACGGCAGACGCGGGACCCTCAGGGTGCGCGCCACGGGCTCGGGTAGGCACCTGCGCGAGGGCGTCGATCCCTTCGTCGCGGGACGCCGCAGGCGCATCTCGCGGGTGCGGCGGACCCCCAAAGGCTTCCTCGTTGACCTCGAAGACGTCGGGCACCGCTCCGAGGCGGACGGCCTGAGAGGGGAGCGGCTGGTTCTGGACCGCCGGGAGCTCGACGCGCCGGAGGAGGACGAGTTCTACGTGGACGACCTGGTGGGGCTCGCAGCCGTCGGCGAAGGGGGGGAGGTGCTGGGCAACGTCTCCGAGACGTTCGAGACGCCGGCCCACGAGGTGCTGGTCGTGCAGGAGAGCGAAGACGCTCCACCGTTCTACGTGCCGTTCACCCACGAGCACGTCCCGCGCGTGGACCTCGAGGCGGGACACGTGACGGTCCGCCCGCCGGAAGGCTGAGCCGCGTGAGAGAGGTGGACGTCTTCTGCGTTTTCCCCTCCGTGGTCGATGGAGCCTTGCGCGTCGGTGTCGTCGGGAGGGCAATCGAGCGCGGTCTCGTCGGTTACCGGAGCTTCGATCTCAAGGAGCATGCCCCGGGCGGGCGCATAGACGACATGCCGTTCGGGGGTGGGGCGGGGATGGTGATGCGCGTCGACGTCGTCGCGCGGGCGCTCGAGGCCATCTACGGCCTCCCGGCCAGGGAGGTGAGAGCGACCAGGCGCGTGGTCCTGACCGAGGCCTGGGGGCGGCCCATCGACCAGGGCTACGTAGACGAGGTGGCCGAGGGGCCCGACCTGACGGTCATCTGCGGGCGCTACAGCGGCGTGGACGAGCGCGTGCGCGAGACGCTCGCGACCGAGGTGGTCTCTCTGGGAGACTTCGTGCTCTCCGGAGGCGAGCTCGCCGCCGCCGCGCTCGCGGACGCCGCGATCAGGCGTCTCGACGGCGTGCTCGGGAACAGGGAGAGCCTACTCGGGGAGTCGTTCTCGGAGGGCGGCATGGTCGGTCCTCCCGTGTACACGCGGCCCGCGCAGTGGGATGGAGAGGCAGTCCCCGGCGTGCTATTATCGGGCGATCACGCCCAGATCCGCGCCTGGCGCGAACGCGAGTCGCGCGAGCGGACCCGGGCGAGGCAGACCGGCGGAGGAACTACCTAGGGCCCGGCCATCCACTCACGAGAGGAGCGACCATGATAACTAGCGAGAACTTGCAGCAGCGCGACGTCACCTTCAAGCCGGGCGACACCGTGCGGGTGCATTACCGCGTCATAGAGGGCAACCGCGAGCGGGTGCAGGTCTTCGAGGGCCTGTGTATCGCGCGCAAGGGTGGGGGCATCAACGAGACGTTTACCGTCAGGAAGAACTCCTTCGGGGTGGCGGTCGAGAGGATCTTCCCCCTCCAATCCCCGAAGATAGCGAAGATAGAGGTGGTCTCCCGCGGCGCGGTTCGTCGCGCGAAGCTCTACTACATCAGGGATAAGGTCGGCCGCAGGGCCAGGGTAAAGAAGGCCAAGTAGAGAGAACTTTGGCCGGGACTCGCGCGAGGAACGGCTCCGGGGAGACAACTGACCTCTACGCCTTCGACGCCGCGTGGGTGGCACAGCGCCTACCGCCGCTGGCAGGGGCTGACGAGGCGGGGCGCGGCGCGCTCGCGGGGCCGCTGGTCGCCGCCGCCGTAGTGCTCGGGGGGGCCGAGATCTCCGGCCTCGACGACTCGAAGGCCCTGAGCGCGGACGCGCGCGAGAGGGTATTCGTCGAGGTGCTTGGCCGCGCCGAGGCCGTCTCGGTCGTGACCTTCCCGGCCTGGTGGATCGACGGGTTCGGCGTCGGCAGGGCCAACAGGGAGGCGCTCTCCGGGGCGCTCGCGTTGCTGGAGCCCTACGCCGGATGCACACTCGCCGACGGCAACCTGAGGCTCGGACCCGAGATAGAGTGCCTGCCGAGGGCCGACGGGAAGAGCGCCGCGGTCGCGGCGGCGAGCGTCGTCGCCAAGGTGCTGCGCGACGGCGCGATGCGCGCCCTCGCCGGGGAGCATGCGGCGTACGGGTTCGAGAGGAACCGCGGCTACGGGACGCCAGAGCACCGGCTCGCGCTCGCCGAGTTCGGTCCCTGCCGCGTCCACCGTCTGAGCTACGCCGGGGTCGGTTCCTGAGCCGACGCACCGTAGGGACCTGGGGCGAAGACCTCGCCCTGCGTTACCTGACGGAGCAGGGCTACGAGCTCGTCGAGCGCAACTACCGCACCCGCTTCGGGGAGCTCGACCTGATCGTGCGCCACCAGAGCACCCTCGTCTTCGTCGAGGTCAAGCTGCGCCGCGGAACGGGATACGGGGACCCCCTCGACGCAATTACCGCACGCAAGCAGAGGGCCATCCGCTCTCTCGCCGAACAGTACCTGGCCGATAAACAGCCCGACTTCGAAACCGTCCGCTTCGACGTCGTCGGTATCCTTCTCCAGGGAAGCACCCCGCGCGTCTCCCACGTCCCGGACGCCTTCTAAAACCAACACTCTATGTAAAGTATAATGTACCCTTGTAAAGTGAACAGTACATGATCTATACTGCCCGCGTCTGCGAAGGGAAGGGCAGAAGGTGGCGGGCGAGATGCGTTTTGGCGACGAGCGAGGGCTCTGAAGCATGGCCGTGTGCCGGGCCCGCAGCCTCAGCCTCCTTGGCATAGACGCGGTGCCTGTGGAGGTGGAGGTAGACGTGAGCGCCGGGTTGCCGGGGTTCTCCATCGTCGGGTTGCCGGACGCCGCGGTGCAGGAGGCGCGGGAGCGGGTCAGGGTGGCAATCTCCAACAGCGGCTTCAAGTTCCCTACGAAGAAGGTCATCGTGAACCTCGCGCCGGCAAATCTGCGCAAGGAAGGCGCGGCGTTCGACCTCCCGATCGCGCTCGCCATCCTCGCGGCGTCGGGTGAGGTCTCGGAGCGGTGGCTGGAGGGCTCGGGGGTGGTAGGGGAGCTCTCGCTGGACGGGGGCTTGCGCGGCATCAGGGGCGCTCTCTCGGTGGCCGAGGGCGCGCGGCGGGAGGGACTCCCGCGCCTCGTGCTCCCGCAGGCGAACGCGCCCGAGGCGGCGGCTATCGAGGGGGTCGGCGTCTACGGGCTGCGAACGTTGCGCGAGGCCGTGGACTTCCTGGGGGGACGCGCGGCGATAGCCCCGGCCGAGCCCTCGCGTAACGGCGGTCCCGGTCCGGTGGGGGACGACTTCGCCGACGTGGCCGGGCAGCGCTACGCCAAGCGGGCGCTGGAGGTGGCGGCGGCGGGCGCTCACAACGTCGTTCTCAGCGGACCGCCGGGTTCGGGGAAGACCATGCTCGCGCGCAGGTTGCCGGGGATACTGCCCCCTCTCACGCTCGAGGAGAGCATCGAGGTGACCAAGGTGCACAGCGCTGCGGGTGAGGCCAAGGGGTCATTGATCGGGGAGCGGCCCTTCCGGGCGCCGCACCACACCATCTCGACCTCCGGGCTGGCCGGGGGCGGCAGTAACCCCCGTCCGGGGGAGGTCTCGCTCGCGCACCACGGCGTCCTCTTTCTCGACGAGTTACCCGAGTTCGGCAGGATGACGCTCGAGGTGTTGCGCCAGCCGCTCGAGGACGGGCACGTCACGATCTCGCGGGTGGCTGCCACCCTCAGTTACCCGGCCCGCTTCACGCTGGTCTGCTCGATGAACCCCTGCCCCTGCGGCTACGCGGGCGACACCAGGCGGGCGTGCCGGTGCACGGCTTCCCAGATCGAACGCTACCAGGCTCGCATCTCCGGACCCCTGCTCGACCGGGTAGACCTGTTCGTGGACGTCCCGCGCCTCACGCGCGAGGAGCTGCGCTCCGGGGGCCCCGCCGAGCCTTCCGAGGTCGTAAGGGAGCGGGTGCGGAAGGCAAGGGAGGTGCAGCTGCAGCGCCAGGGCGTCCCCAACTCGGTTCTCTCCGGGCGCCGACTTCGCACGGCGTGCGCACTGCGGGGTGATTCGGAGTCCCTGTTCTCGCGTGCCATAGACCGGATGGAGCTCTCGGGGCGGGGACACGACAGGGTCTTGAGGGTCGCTAGGACGGTCGCCGACCTCGCCGGCGAGGAGGAGATCGCGGCGGAGCACCTCGCCGAGGCGCTC
>DATACV010000169.1:0-1562 GCA_036258875.1 Rubrobacteraceae bacterium | reverse complement strand
GTGGCCGGGTGGGAGAGCGGGAGGTCCGCGTAGACGCAGTCCACGCCGTGCAGGCGGAGCTCTTGTAGCCGGGCCTCGACCAGCTCCGGCAGGTCGGCCCCTGGCTCCTCGACCTGCACGAAGGCCAGGTTGTGGTCCCTGCGGACGTTGACGCTCATCCGGCTGGAGCGCGGCACTTCCGCATCCGGGCTATCCTCGACGACGCGGCGCAGCCCGTTGTGCTCGACGACGAGCCGGACCGCCTCCCGGTACTCTTCGGGCGGGCAGATGGTCCGCTCCGGCTCGTCCGTGGTGCGCATGTAGAACAGGGCGACGGATCCGCGCCGCCCTTCCCTGTCTTCACCGATCTCTTTGTAGGAGACCGATGCCGGGATGTATCCAAGCAGGAAACCGGTCTCCCCGGCGCCGAGCTTGAGGTTTCCCCTCTGGCTGTACGGGTGGACGGCGGTGGCCTCGCTGTAGAGCCCGTACATGCCCCGCTCCCGCGCTCGCTCGGCGAGGAACGTCTTCATCTTCTCGAACAACCGGTGGCCGCGGAAGCGAGGGTCCACGACCGCCTGCCCGGCCTCGCCCACCCGCGAGTCGGGGTGCTCGACCCTCACGGCCAGATGCCCCACGAACTCGCCCTCTGGCGTCACCGCGACGCACGAGCGCATCAGGCCGCCTTCCTGCAACTCGCGGATCCTGTCCGGGTAGTAGACGTAGTCCCAATCGTAGCTGTAGCCGTAGGAGCGGTACACGCAGCGCGACAGCTCGGTAGATTCCTCCGGCCGCATCATGCGGATCTCGAGCGGGACGTCTTCGGAGACGGAGGGAGCCCGGACGACGCGGTGATGCTCTTCTTCGGGGAGCTCTTCCCGGACGTCGCCGTGCGGCAGGTGCTTTACGAGCTCGACCCGGTTGCCGCCGCGCCCGAGGTTGACGAAGCGCACCTCGTCGGCGAAGGAGTGGCGGAGCATCTCCGGCAAGGCCGTCGTCCCGGCGCCCTGAAGGGTGGCGTAATCGAAGGGGAGACCCCGGTCTTCGACCGCGATGACGATCTGTCCCGGGCGGCGGAGGACCTCGACGTCGTAGCTGCCTTCCTCGCCAGCCTCGAAGGCGTGCTCGATGACGTTGCGGCAGACCGCCTCGACCGCGAGATCCAACCTCTCCGCGGCCCTGCTCCTCAACCCGAGCCGGTGAGCCACCCGCCCCACGAAGTCCACCACGGCAGGCAGGAACCCTTCGTCGGCCATAACCGTAACGCGGGCGACCGGCCTCTCCGGCGCCGTGCCCTCATCCGTCAAAGACAACACCTCCCGGTCCCGTATCCATGCCACCACTCACAGCAACCGCTGCCAAGCTGAAATGCTGCCAAGGCGCGAAGCGCCGTGCTGACAAGCGAGGGCTGGCTTCGCCAGCCCGAAGCGTGCTGACAAGCCTGCGAAGCAGGCGTGCTAGGACGGCGAAGCCGGAGCGTGCTCACAAGTAATCCATCTCCCGCGCCTTGCGCTCCAGCTCGTCTCGGAACTTCGGGTGGGCGATGCCGATCAGCCTGCGCGTTCTCTCCCGGATGCTGCTCC
>DATACV010000168.1:0-8312 GCA_036258875.1 Rubrobacteraceae bacterium | reverse complement strand
TGGGACCGCTGTTGGCGGCCTCCCTGAAAGGCCCGTAGAACACGGAGGCGTACTTGGCGGCGTAGGACAAGATCGGGGTGTTGTGGAACCCCTCGTTGTCGAGCTCGCTCCTTATGGCGGCCACCCGCCCGTCCATCATGTCCGAGGGGGCGACGATGTCTGCCCCGGCCTCGGCCTGGGAAGACGCGGTGCGGGCGAGTACCTCCAGGGTGACGTCGTTCAGGATCTCGCCTGTCTCCCTGTCCACTACCCCGCAGTGGCCGTGGCTGGTGTACTCGTCCAGACAGGTGTCGGTTATGACGATGAGCTCCGGTGCCGCGTCCTTTATCGCGCGGGTTGCGAGCTGGACTATCCCCTCCGGATCATAAGCCCCGCTCGCCGCCTCGTCCTTCGCGGCCGGGATGCCGAAGAGCAGCACCGCGGGTATCCCGAGGTCGTGCGCCCTCCTGGCCTCGGCGACGGCGTGGTTTATGGAGAGCTGGAAGACGCCGGGCATGGAGGAGACCGGGTTCTTCACGTCCTCCCCGACCGTCACGAAAAGGGGGTAGACCAGGTCGCTCGGGGAGAGCCGGGTTTCGCGCACCAGGTCGCGCAGAGCGCCGGTGCGGCGCGTCCTCCTGAGCCTCTGTATCGGGAATGGGATCTCTACTCACCTCTCTTCGCCGGGTCCGCGGCGAGCTGTTCGGCCACCGCCTCGACGAGCCCGGCTATAGTGTACTCCCTCGCCTCGGCATCGACCCGGATGCCGAGCCCGCGCGCCGCTTGGGCGGTGATGGGCCCGATGCAGGCGACCAGCGTCCCCGCGAGCAGCCGCCGCGCCTCCTCCCCTCCGAACGCGCCCACGAAGTTCTCCACCGTAGAGCTGGCGGTAAACGTTACGCAGTCCACCTCGCCCGCCTCCAGCAGCCGCGCGAGCTCGTCCTTCCCCTCGCACGACGGGACGGACTCGTAGGCCGGCGGGACGACGACCTCGGCGCCGGACTCGCGGAGCTTCTCGGGTAGGATCTCACGCGCCACCCGGGCGCGGGGGATCAACACCCTCTTCCCCGCGAGCGCGTCGCCGGCAAGCGCCGCGATGAGGGCCTCCGCCCTGAACTCGCGCGGCACCACGTCCACCCGCAGGCCCGTCTCCCTGACCCTCTCCGCCGTCGCGGGCCCGATCGCCGCGATCTTTGCTTCGCGGGGTATGGCACGCAGATCCAGGCCCAGGTATGCCAGACGCGCCGCGAAGGCGTCGATCCCGTTCACGCTCGTGAAGACGAGCCAGTCGAAGGTGTCGAGGGCCCGGACCGCCTCGTCGAGCGGCCCGAAGTCCGCAGGGGGACGGACCTCGATGGTCGGGAACTCGACGACCTCGGCGCCGAGCCTCTCCAGCTCCGTCGAGAGCTCTCCCGCCTGCGCCCGGGCGCGGGTGACCACGACGCGGCGCCCGAAGAGCGGACGCCGCTCGTACCAGTCGAGGCCCATCGCTCGCAGCGCTACCACCTCCCCGACCACGGTTATGGCCGGCGGTCGCAGGTTCGCCTCCTCCACCCTGTCCGCGATGTCTCCGAGCGTGGCCGTGACGGTCTGCTGCTCGGGGACCGTGCCCCACCGGATGACGGCCACGGGGGTCTCGGGGGCCCTCCCGGCGGAGACGAGGCCGGCGGAGATCTCGCGCAGCCTTCCGACGCCCATGTAGAGCACCAGCGTGTCGGCGGAATTCGCGATGCGGGACCAGTCCACGTCCGGGCGGCCCTTGGTCGGGTCCTCGTGCCCGGTCACGAAGGCGACGCTCGTGGACAGGCCCCTGTGGGTGACGGGGACGCCCGCGTAGGCGGGGGCCGCTATCCCGCTGGTGACGCCCGGGACCACCTCGAAGGGTATACCCGCCTCTGTCAGGACGAGCGCCTCCTCCCCGCCGCGCCCGAAGACGTACGGGTCGCCCCCCTTGAGGCGCACGACGGTCTTGCCCGAGCGCCCCAGATCCACGAGGAGCTCGTAGATCTCCTCCTGCTTCATCGCCTGATCGTCTCCCGGCTTCTTGCCCACGTAGTGGAGCTCTGCCCCAGGCCTCGCGTGCCGCAGCAGGCTCCGCGGCGCGAGCCGGTCGTAGACGACGGCGTCGGCGTCCTGCAGGCACCGGAGCCCCTTCAGAGTGAAGAGGCCGGGATCGCCGGGCCCGGCGCCCACCAGGTAGATCACAGCTCCTCCCCCGCCGCGCTCACCCCGGACGATCCGCTCCGGGCAGGCGCAGCGAGAGACAGCTCAAGCCCCCGTCCACCTTCCGGAACTCGGACATCTCCAGCTCGATTACCTCGTAGCCCCTCTCGGCGATCCTCTCCGCCGTCCTCCCGTGCCCCGCGGCCACCAGGACGCGGTCGTTCACCCGGATGCAGTTGGCGCCGTACTCCTCCTGCGGCGGCACGACGATCCTGCCGAAAGCCTCGAACTCGTCCTTCTCCACCAGCTCGCCGGCCACGACCAGGTCGTCACCTCCCAGGTAGGCTACCCCCGTCTTGAGGTGCAAGAATCGCCCCAGCCCCACGAAGCAAGCCCCGAAACCGTAACCGCGCAGGATCCCTGCCAGTTGCTCGGCCCCCTCCCTGTTCGTCCTCTGCGTCAGGCCGACGTAGAAGTGATCCCCGACCTGAAGGACGTCCCCGCCGTCCAGCGTGCCGGGGCCGACGATGTGTTCTATGTTGTCGTAGAGGCCGGAGAGCACCTCCTCGACCTCGAGGACCTCCCCCCTCCTGCGCTCCGCACCGGGGCGCGCGACGATAGCGCAGCGGTCGGTCACGACAGCCGTGTCCTCGATGAACACCGAGTCCGGGTAGCCGTCGTCGGCGTCGAGCGCGGTTACCTCCAGGCCGCACTTCTCGAGCGCCTCGACGTAACGGTCGTGTTGGTCACAGGCCTTCGTGTAGTCCGGCGTCCCCAGGTCCGCGGACGTTATCCCGGCGTCGATAGTCGTCGGGACTGCCCTGACGATGGCTCGGTCGAAGGTTCCCTCGCTCATGAGCTCCTCACCTCCCGGATCTCGCCGAGCACGACTGCCGCTCCTTTCTCCAGGAGCTCCCGCGCCAGCCGTTTCCCGACCTCCTCGGGCTCCTCGCCCTCGGCCTCTCCGCGGTAAACGAGCGCCCCGTCCGGCGAGGCCACCACACCCCGCAGCCGTACCAGGTCGTCGCCCTCCGACACGCCGAGGGCACCCACCGGCACCCGGCAGCCGCCTTCGAGGGTCCGCAGCATCGCCCGTTCGGCGAGGGTTGCTCTCTCGCTCTCCCCATGGTTGAGGGTCTCTCTGAGGATGGGGCGCAGCGGGCGGTCCTCGAGCGTGGCGGCCGTCAGGGCACCCTGGCCAACGGCCGGGAGCATGACATCGGGGTGTATGATGGCGTGTGGTACGGCGAGGCCCAGCCGATCCAGGCCCGCCCGCGCGAGGACGACGGCGTCGGCCTCTCCGGCCCGCATCTTGCGCACCCTCGTGTCGACGTTGCCCCGGATCTCGACGATCCGGAGGTCCGGGCGATGGTTCAGGAGCTGGGCGCGACGCCTGAGGCTCGAGGTAGCCACGACGGCTTCCTCGGGGAGCCCCAGCACGTCGTAGCGCTCGTCAGAGACCAGGGCGTCGGAGGGGTCGTGCCGCTCGGTGATCGCCGCAAGCGCTATCCCCTCGGGGAGCTCCGTCGGTACGTCTTTGAGGGAGTGGACCGCGAGGTCTATCTCGCCCCCTAGGAGCGCCTCGTCGAGCTGGCGGGTGAAGACGTCGCGCCGGTCTATGACGGAGAGCGGGGTCTCGGGGTGGTGGTCGCTGGTGGTCCTTATGACGCGGACCACGACCTCCAGGCCCGCCGCGCGCAGCCTCTCGGCGCACGCTTCGGCCTGCGTCAGGGCGAGCTTCGAGCCCCTGGTGCCGAGGGTTACGGTTTGAGGGCGGGTCATGAAGGTCTGGAGCGGTGCAGCTCCACCCCGAGGTCCTCGAGGGCGAGGAGCCTGCGCCGGACCTCGGCGCTCTCGAGGGGGTGTCCGGCCTCGGCGAGCGCCTTCAGCTCGGAGATGGGGCCGTGCAGCAGCTTGTTCATGAGCGAGTGGCTCATACGCTCGATGGCCGCCTCTTCCTCGGGGGAGAGGTCCATCTTCTTCAGGGCGCGGGAGAGCTCGTGGCGTCGGATCTGCTCGGCCCCGTCTCTCAACTCCTTGATGAGCGGGACGACGTGGAGCGAGCTTAGCCAGCTCGTGAACTCCAGGACGGCCGGGGAGATCATGGCCTCCCCCTTCTCGGCCGCTTCGCCCCTACCGTCGGCGTTGCGCTCGACGACGGCCTGAAGGTCGTCTATGTCGTAGACGAAGGCCCGCTCCAGGGTCTGCACCACCGGGTCCACGTCGCGCGGCACCGCGATGTCTACAAAGAAAAGAGGCTCCTCACGCCGGGCGAGCGCCGCGGCCACGGTGTCGCTGCGGACCACCCAATCGCCGGCGCCCGTCGAGCTGACTACCACGTCCACGTCCGCGAGCTCCTCCGAGAGGGCGTCGAAGGAGACCGCCCGGCCGCCGACCCTCTCGGAGAGAGCGCGCGCTCTCCCGGGGGTACGGTTGGCGATCCGGATCTCCCGTACGTCCCTGGTCTTGAGGTGCTTGATGAGCAGCTCGCTCATGTCGCCGGCGCCGAGCACCAGCGCCCTGCGCCCCTCGAGCGTCCCGAAGACCCCCTCCGCCAGCTTGACGGCGACGTGAGGCACCGAAAGGGAGCTGTCCCCGATTCCGGTCTCCGAGCGCACCTGTTTCCCGACTCTGAGCGAGGTGTGGAAGAGACGGTTGAGCACGACGCCCGTGCGCCGCTCCTCGGTCGCCGTCCTGTAGGCGTCGCGGACCTGGCCGAGGATCTGGCCCTCCCCCACGACCATCGAGTCGAGCGACGAGGCCACCCTGTAAAGATGCCTGACGGCCTCGGCGTCGGTGAGCCAGTAGGTATCCTCCTCCAGCGATGCCCGCTCCACCCCGCGGTCGTCCGCGAGGAGATCGAGGATGCGCGGCCTCGCGCCCTCGTCCTCGACGACGGCGTAGACCTCTGTCCGGTTGCAGGTCGAGAGCAGAACGGCCTCCTCGGCCACGCCCTCCTCCCCGAGTCGCCTCAGGAAACCCCGGCCCGCGCATGGAGGGAAGGCGATGCGCTCGCGCACCTCCACCGGCGCGGACCGGTGGCTCATCCCCGCAACCGCGATAAGCATCTCTTCACCTCCCCCTCCAGCTCCTCGCCGGGCGGCGAGCCCTCCACGCGGGCGGCGTGCAGCTCCTCGACAATGCCGGCCCACTCGGGCCCGAAGAGCCCTTCCAGCTCGCCCTTGATCCCGCGCGCGAGCGCTGGCGAAGCGCCCCCGGTCGAGACGGCGATCTGCAACCTGCCCCTCCGCACCAGCGAGGGCACCGCGAAGTCCCCCTCAGCCGGCCTGTCGGCGACGTTGACCGGGACGCCGCGCTCGGTGGCTTCCCTCGCGACCGCCGCGTTGACCTCCCGAGCATCCGTCGCCGCGAACGCCAGGTACGCCCCTTCCAGGTCGCCCCTCTCGTAGGGACGGCGGTGGACCTCGGCGGCCACGCTCTCGAGCTCCGGCCTGATATCGGGCGATATCACCACGACCTCAGCCCTCGCCTGCAGGAGCTTGCGCGCCTTCCTGTTCGCGACCTCGCCACCCCCGACGACGACGCAGCGTCGCCCGGAGAGGTCGAGGAATATGGGGTAAAGAACGGCGTTTTCGTCCTCTTTCACGCTCACCTAGGTCCGCCAGGAAACCCGCGATTCGGCCCCGCAGTCTAGCACAGTAAGCCGATCGCTATCATCGCGCACAAAGTGTTGCATGGGGGCTCGTTGGCCGCCGTGTAAACCTTCACGCCCCTTCCGCTTCCTTGGTCTTCTCGAGGAGCCTTATCCCCCCGATCTCCATCCCCTTGTCCACGGCCTTGCACATGTCGTAGACGGTGAGCGCCGCGACGCTCACCGCAGCGAGCGCCTCCATCTCGACCCCGGTGCGGTCGCTCGCCCGCGCCGTCGCGACTATACTTATCTCTCCCTCCCCGACCTCGAACTCCACCTCCACGGCGGTAAGGTTCAGGCCGTGGCAGAGGGGGATGAGATCCGGCGTCCGCTTGGCGGCCATCACGCCGGCGATCCTCGCAGTGTTGAGCGCGTCTCCCTTCGGCAGCGCCTTCTCCCGCAACATATCAACGGTCTCGGGAGACATCCGGACGCGACCCGCGGCCGTGGCCGTGCGCCGGACCACCGCCTTCTCCCCCACGTCCACCATCCTCGCCGACCCCTCGCTGTCCAGGTGCGAAAACTCAGCCACGCCTCATACCTCCAGTTCGGCCCTGACCACCCGGTGGTCGCTCAGGCCTCTCGTCACCTCGTACCCCACCTCGCGAAAGTCCCCACGGTAGAGCACGAAGTCTATCCTGCGTCCCGTGTCGTGCGTAGGCTCATCCGTACCGGCGGGACGCAACCCGGTCTCGAGCAAGAAGTCCATCAGGAAGAGGCCCTGCGTCGTAGCGTTGAGGTCTCCGGCGAGCAATGCCTCCCCGTTGCCGACCAGATCCGGCAGCAGCTCCAGGCACCTCCTTCTCAGGCCGGAATCGACGGGCAGGTGCGTATTGACGATCAGAAACTCCCGCCCTTCCCACGACACGCGGGCCACCTGCGCGACCCGAGGCTCCAGGCCGTCTACCCAGGCGGGGCGCCCGGACCTGAGAAGGAGGAGGCTGCGCTGCAGCGACCAGGCCCTGGGGAGCGCACCCTTGAAGCCGTTCAGGGACGCCGTGAGGCGCTCTAGGAAGCGCGCGCCCTCGGGCAAGACGAGCGCCAGGTATAGCAGCCCGAACTTCGCCGCAGAGACGAAGGCTCGCGGGCCGAGGGAGCGTTGGATCCCCAGCGCCCGCGTCGGCTTCACCTCCTGAAGACAGACGAGAGTCTCCTCCTCACCTAGGAGGGCGTCGAGCGCGGGGTCCCGGCCGTTCCTCTCCTGGAAGGTGTTGTAGGTGGCGACCGTGAGAGAGGCCTCGGGCATCATGCTTTGGTATCAGCTCCCTCTGGTCATACTCGACACCCGGCCCCTCGCACAAGCTCCCTCCCCGATGCCTGAACGTGAAGCCTCCGATCGCGGAATGCGGGGGAATCGAACCGCCACGGCCTCTTCTAAGGCCGCAAACCGGTTTTGAAGACCGGCCGGGCCACCAGGCCCACGCATTCCGGAGGCTTCTGCGTTCATTCTAGTACAGGCTACGGCCGGTAGCGGCGGGTCAGGACCCTCACGTCGCCCGTGCGGCGGGTAACCTGCTGTTCGTCCGAGAACTCGAGCCAGGCCTGGGCGTACTTGCGGCTGGTCCCCAACCGGTCTCGCAGGCCCGCGAGCGAGATCTCTCCCTCTTCCCGGCACACGGCCTTTATCTCGTCGAACACGGCGTCGGCGGCCTCCTTCGAGGCGAAGAGCCGCTCGCCGAGCCCCACGGCGTCGCCACGCTTGAGCAGTAGCCGCAGGGCGGGGGTGGTCTCCATCGCCGGCGGCTCCGCCCCCGCGCGCCGCAAGCCTTCGACTAGCTGGTTCGCCTCCCTCTCCAGCTCCGGGGGGACCTTCTCGACCTCGGGCAGGGTTAACCCGTCGTCGGTAACCCGGACCTCGCCGGAGCTCACCATCTCGCCGAGCAGCACGTCGGCGAGCCCCGTCGCCAGCCCGGTCGCGAC
Organism: Rubrobacteraceae bacterium; assembly: GCA_036258875.1. GTDB lineage: Bacteria > Actinomycetota > Rubrobacteria > Rubrobacterales > Rubrobacteraceae > JALYGY01. The sequence goes on along the minus strand of DATACV010000168.1, from coordinate 598 downwards.
CCTTGCCTTCGCCACGCTGAGCGCGGGGTCCTCCGCCCGCTCCTCCGCGCGCTCCTCGAGCGCCTCCAACAGCCGTTTCTTCGCGGCCTCCACCTCCGTCGCGAGGGCGTAGAGGTCGCCGATACTGGCCACCTCCGGGACGCGTTCGAGGCCGGCGGCAATCTCCTCGGGCGGTACCGAGAGGGCGAGCGAGAGGTCCGCGGCCGTCATGCCCTGGCGGGGAGAGCGGGCGAGGAGGAGCGGGACCGTCGAGGCCGCGTCGCCGGTCTCCAGTGCTCCGAGCCAGCCCGGCTCGGGCCTGCGGCTACCAGGTGCGGCGTCCAGCACCGTGCCGCCGCCAACGGTTACCTGGGGGCCGAGCGAGCGCAACACGAAGCGGTCCCCCGGGAGCACAACCAGGGGCTCGTCGAGCCTGAGGCGGGCGAACGCGCTCCCTCCTGCGGCGAGCTCCTCGAGGCCGAAGAGCCGGATGCGGGCGTTGGTCGCGCGGGTGCCGTGGTGCAGGCGCGCCCGCGTGCCGTGGGCCAGCGGCTTCGCGCTCTCCAGGAGCCTCAGCCTGGCGTCGAAGGTCCTGGTGGGGGCGACGGGTTGCGAGAGC
>DATACV010000167.1:0-2228 GCA_036258875.1 Rubrobacteraceae bacterium | reverse complement strand
ATCCGCCCGCGCTTCGGGTTCGACGCCGTGCAGGACACGTGCGTGTGCAACGTCCACCACCACCACGTCTACTGGAGGTTCGACTTCGACATCGGCGGCGCGAACAACGAGGTGCGCGAGTTCAACTCCCCGCCCATCTTCCCCCCGGACAACTGGCACACGTTCCAATTCGAGGCCAAGCGCCGCAAGCGGCCCGACCTCAGCCGGAGGTGGCAGATCAGGAACCCCCAGACCGGCGACGCCTACGACCTGATCCCTGGCGCGAACGACCGCGTGGCGGACGCCTTCGCGCGCGGGGACGTCTGGGTCCTGCGCTTCAACCCCGGACAGGTGGACGACGGGATCTCCGCCGCCCCGAGCCAGGCGGACGAACCGCAGGCGAACGCTCCTATCGCCATCAACCGCTTCGTCAACGGGGAAGACGTCAGCGGCCAGGACGTGATCGTCTGGTACGCGGCGCACTTCAGCCACGACGTCCACGAGGACGAGGAGAACGGCCACGTGAGTCACATAGTTGGCCCCACCCTGCGCCCCGTCCAGTGGTGAGGGAGAGCGCCTAATATACGTCTAGAGCGGATTGCCGGGAGGTGGTTTTGAGGTTCTCTGGTATTTAGGTTCTCAGGTTTTTAGGGGCGCTCTTGGCGGGGCGATTTCCCGACCCCCACCCTCAAAGCCTAGAAACCTCAAAGCCTTTCCCCGCAAAAGGCGCAACCCTTCCGCAAACCACTCTAGCCGCGAGGCTCCGTCCTGACCTCGAACGAGGAGCCGGCCAGGCTCACGCGGAAGAGCTCGTCGAAACCCTCCGGGTAAGAGGGTGGCACGAGCTTCTTGGCCGTCGCGAAGATCGCCACCTCCGGCACCTTCGCCTTCCCCGCGCGTAGCCGGTTGCGGCCGACGCTCTCGCGCGTCGTCGACTCGAAGTAGTAGCCGACGATCCTCGCCCCGTGCCCGCGGCCAAGCTCGATGAGAGGGCGGCGGTCCTCGGGCGTGGGGTTAGTGTTGTCCACGACCACCGGGTTACCAGCCGAGAGCGCCTCCTCTATGAGCTGGGCCTGCCTCCTGTTGCGGTTTTTGTTGTTGGGGAAGAGGTCCTTGCTGACGTGCTCGTGGGTAGCGGCGAACCGCTCGCTGAAGAACGTGCTCTTCCCGGAGGCCTGCAAGCCGACGAAGATCACCAGCTCCGGGGCGTCGTCCGACTCCGCCTCGACGTTCCTCCCCGATGTACCGTAGGATGGCACGAGGATCATCGTAACGGACGCAAGCTTTGTTTGGCAGCGGGGGCGAGACGGAAGAATAGGAGCGGTGGACCTCTACTCGAGAATCTACGACAGGGAGAACGCCCTCATCAGGGCCGGCATGGTGCACCTGCTCTCCGGCGTGGTGCCGCTCTACGTCGTAAACGAGTTCCCGAAGTCCGGCGGCACCTGGGTAGGACAGATGCTCGGGCGGGCTCTGGGCGTGCCGTTCCCCAGAAACCGTCTCCCCGTCCTCCGGACCTCGATCATGCACGGGCACTACCTCAACCCCTGGGGAATGAAGAACGTGGTGGTCTCCTGGCGCGACGGCCGCGACGTGATGGTCTCCTGGTACCACCAGCAGCTGATCGAGCACGAGTACAACCGCGCGCAGGTGGCGCGCTCGCGCAGGGAGCTCCCGCTCGAAGACTACGACGGCGTCAGCAAGAACCTGCCAGCATTTATCGAGTACGCCTTCACCAGGCCCCACTCCCCCCCTTTCTCCTGGGCCGACTTCGTGCGCCGCTGGCACGGCCGCGAGGGTATAGTCAACGTCCGCTACGAGGACCTGCGCCGCGACACCCCCGGCGAGCTGCGCAGGATGGTCCGGGAGCTGACCGGCGAGAAGCTGAGCCCGCAGAGGGCGAGCGAGGTGGCGGAGGAGTTCTCCTTCGAGCGCCAGTCGGGCCGGCGCGCCGGGGAGGAGGACAGGGGGAGCTTCCTGCGCAAGGGTGTCGTCGGGGACTGGCGCGACCGGTTCGGCCCGGAGGCGCGGGAGGTGTTCGACAGGTACGCCGGCGTGGAGCTGATCCTGCTCGGCTACGAGCGGGACCGCTCGTGGGTCGCCTAGGGTAGGGACGGTTCGCGCGTAAGGGCGGTTCGTGAACCGCCCCTACCTATCCCGCGCTCGGGACCTCGACCTCGCTCGCGTCCCTGGGGATCTTCCCTTCGAGGACGGCGCGGTAGATGCCCTCGATGCGGCGCACCAGCGTC
>DATACV010000166.1:0-2767 GCA_036258875.1 Rubrobacteraceae bacterium | reverse complement strand
GCGGCGGGTTGCAGGCGAGGGCCATGGCGATCATGACGCGCTGGCGCATCCCCCCGGAGAACTCGTGCGGGTAGTCGTTCGCCCTGCGAGCGGCGATGCCGACGTGCTCGAAGAGCTCGCCCATCCTGCGGCGGGCCTCGCCCTCGGAGACGCTCTCGTGCAGCAGGATCGCCTCTACCACCTGGTCCCCGACGCGCTTGACCGGGTTGAAGGCGTTCATCGCCCCCTGGAAGACCATCGAGATCCCGGCCCACCGCAACGCCCGCAACCGTCCCGGCTTCGCGCCGACGACCTCGGTGTCCCGGAAGCGGATCGAACCTTCGACCGTCGCGTTGCGCGGCAGCAGCCCCAGGCAGGCCAGCGCGAGCGTGGTCTTGCCGCAGCCGGACTCTCCAGCCAGCCCGAGCGCGTCTCCAGGTTGGAGCGAGAGGTCCACGCCGTCTACCGCGGGGGCTTTCACGCCCCGCACCTCGTAGAGGACGCGGAGGCCCTTTACTTCGAGCAGGGTTCCGGGAGGGGCGGCGGTCTCGCTCATCGCTCGCGCAGCCTCGGGTCGAGGATCTCGTCGAAGGCGTAGCCGCACATGGTGAAGCCGAGCACTACCAGCACTATGCAGAGGCCGGGCGGGACCAGGTACCACCAGGCGCCGAGCGAGATCGCGCCTTCCGCGAAGGCTGACTCCAGGATGCTGCCCCAGGAGACGCTGAAGGGGTCGCCGAGGCCCAGGAAGGAGAGCGTGGCCTCGGTGAGGATCGCGACCGCCACCACCAGGATGGTGTTGGCGAAGATGAGGGGGAAGACGTTGGGGAGGATGTGGCGGGCGATGATCTGGCGGTTACTCGCGCCGAGGGCGCGGGCGCGCTCGACGTAGGGGCGCTCCTTGAGGGTCAGAACCTGGGCGCGCACCACGCGCGCCGTGCTCGGCCAGGTGACGATCCCGATGACGAACGCGATGACGAAGAGGCTGCGGCCCAGAATTGCGGCGAGCACGATGGCCAGGGGGAAGAAGGGGATGACCAGGAACCAGTCGGTAACGCGCATGAGTATTACCTCGATCCAGCCGCCGAGGTAGCCGGCGACTATCCCAACCAGCGAGCCTACCAGCATCGAGATCGCGGTGGCGAGGAACCCGACGAGCAGCGAGATCTGGGACCCCTGGATCACGAGGTCGAGCACCGAGCGTCCGAGCTCGTCGGTCCCGAGCCAGAACCGCGACGAGGGCGGCTGCAAGGGGGTCCCGGGAGCGTCGGCGACCGAGAGGCGTGCCTCGGGGACGAGCACGTCGGCGAGGAGGGCCAGCACGACGAACACGCTGAGGATCGCCAGCCCCGCCACGCCCATCCTGTTCTTCGCGAAGAGCCTCGCCGACGACTTGAACGCCCTGACCCGCCGCGTGCGGCGCACCGCGCGGGCGCTGGGCGCAGCCTGGGCGCTCACGCGCGCCCGATCCTGGGGTCGAGCAACCCGAGCAGCAGGTCGGCCGCGAGGTTGGCGAGGATCACCGCCACCGAGAACAGCAGGAAGAGGCCCTGCAAGAGCGGGTAGTCGGGGCCGCCGTTTATGGCGCGGAAGGTGAGCTGGCCGAGGCCGGGCCACGAGAAGACGGTCTCGACGGTGATGGCGCCCGAGACTATGAAACCCAGGTTCAGGGCGGCGAGCGTTACCACGGGCAGCAGGGCGTTGGGGACCACGTGCCTGCGCAGGACGAGCGCCTCGCGCATACCCTTGGCGCGGGCCGTGGTTACGTAGTCCTCGTTCATCGCCTCGATGACGCCGGAGCGCATGATCAGGGCGTACTCACCGATCAGGGCCAGCATCAGGGTGAGCGCGGGCAGGAAGAGGTGCTCCAGCCTGTCCACGAGCTGCACGCCGGCTGAGGTCTCCGCGAGGCCGGGGGTGGACATGAAGGCGGTAGGGAACCAGTCGAGGGCTACCGCGAAGCCGAGGATCAGGAGCATCCCGAGCCAGAACTCGGGCATCGCGTAGGTCACGAGCCCGAAGCCGAGCAAGGACGTGTCTATGGCGCTCCCCCTGCGCCACGCGCCCCAGATGCCCATGAGCGTCCCGATCACCGTCGCCCCCAGGGTCGCGACGCCTACCAGCAGGACCGTCGGCCACAGCGCGTCCCCGATGACCTCGGAGACCGGGCGCGAGAAGGCGTAGGAGATGCCGAGCTCGCCGCGCGCAGTGTCGCCGAGGTAGTCGAAGAACTGGACCGAGAGCGGGCGGTCCAGCCCGAACTCCCGCTTGACCTCGTCGATCGCCGACGGCGAGACGCGCTGGAGGCGGGTGAGCGTGCGCTCGGGGTCTCCGGGCAGGATGCGGAAGAGGAAAAAGTTGAGGACGAGCACGAAGAAGAGCGTGCCGGCGGCCTGCAGCAGCTTCCCGCCGACGTAGCGCGCCCGGCTCAGGCCCTGTCCTCCGCGCTCCCCCGCCTGAGGAAGAGGAAGATCCCGGCTACTGCAGCGACCGCGACGATCCCGAGCCCGACGTACAGCAACGGAGAGGTGCCGCCGTCGCCGCTCGCCGCGCCGCCCCCGCCGCCGCCCTCGCTCAGGGGCTGCAGGTTCAGGTAGGTCGCGTTCGAGACCGTGAAGGCCACCTGGCCGGCGTCGGTGTTCGTCGGGGTCTCGGTCCAGCCCTCGAACTTGTCGGTGCGCCAGGCCTCGGTCTGGTTGTCGTAGTAGAAGATGACGTACGGGTTCTGCTCGTAGGCGATGCGCTGCATCTCCTTGATGGTGGCGGCCCGCTCGTCGAGGTCGAGCTG
>DATACV010000165.1:0-12605 GCA_036258875.1 Rubrobacteraceae bacterium | reverse complement strand
TGTCGCCGACGCGCACGGAGCCAGAGAGGATCAGACCCTGCGCCCGGCTCCTCGTCTCGGCGAGGCCGCGCTCGACCAGCAAGGCGTCCAAACGCTGCGGCGCGTCTTTCATGTGGGGGTCAGCTCTCCCGGTGGCGCACGAAGAAGGCCAGGTCCCGCAGCCCCGAGGTGTCCCCGTCCAACCGCTCGAGAGCGGAGAGTGCCCGCTCGAGCACCCTGTCCGCCTCCTGACGGGCGCCTTCCAGGCCGTAGGCGCCGACGAAGGTGGCCTTGCCCTGCTCGGCGTCGCTGCCGGCGCTCTTGCCGAGAGCGTCGCGGGTCGAGGTGGCGTTGAGCACGTCGTCCACTATCTGGAAGCAGAGGCCCAGCTCCGAGGCGTACTCAGAGACGGCGGCCTGCTCGTCTTCCCCGGCGCCGGCCAGGATCGCGCCTATGCGCGCAGAGGACTTGATGAGGGCGCCGGTCTTGTACTTGTGGATCATGTACAGCGTCTCGAGGTCCACCTCCGCGCCGACCCCGGTCTGGTCCATGTCCATGATCTGGCCGCCCACCATACCGTTGACGCCGGTAGAGTCGGCGAGCTCGCGCACTACCTCTAGTACCTGCTCGCAGCTCCCCTCCTGGCGCACGGTTATGAGGGTGAGCGCCTCGCCGAAGAAAGCGTCGCCGGCCAGGATCGCCGTCGCCTCGCCGAACTTCTTGTGGGCGGTCGGACGGCCCCGCCTGAAGTCGTCGTCGTCCATCGCGGGGAGGTCGTCGTGGATCAGGGAGTAGGTGTGGATAAGCTCGATAGCGGCCGCGGAGGGCAGCACGCGGGCCGGGTCCCCCCCGCAGACCCAGGCCACCTCCATGCACAGGGTAGGCCGCACGCGCTTGCCGCCCGCGAGCATCGAGTAGCGCATGGCCTCCTCGAGACCCTCGAGGCGCGGCTCGTCGGTGAAACGCAGGCTCCCTATGTACTCCTCGAAGGCGCGCCGGTGGCGCTCCCAGCGGATGGCGCTGCGCGTCTGGCTAACCCGTCTGGCCATGTCCCACCCCCACCCGGCCCACCGCCCCGCGCAGCACCCCACCTACGAACGCGGGGGACTCCTCGCCCGAGAACCCCTTGGCGAGCTCGACGGCCTCGCTGACGGCGACGTCGGGCGGCACGTCCTCCACCGAGCGCATCTCGTAGAGCGCGAGCCGCAGGATGTTGCGGTCGACGGCGCTCATCCTGTGCACAGGCCAGCCGACCGAGACCTGCGAGAGCAAGGCGTCCAGGTCCTCCTTCTCGCGCTCGACCCCGCACGCCAGCCGGACGGCGTACTCCTCGAGGTCCCCCCTGTAAGACCGCCAGCGCTCGAAGGTCGCCTCGACCGGGCTCTCGTTCACGTCGCTCTGGTAGAGCACGAGAAACGCCTGCTTGCGCGCCCTGCGCCGGCTCAAAGCTCAGACCCTCGTAAGGTACTCGTTCGTGCGCGTGTCCACCCGCACCCTGTCCCCGACGTTCACGAAGAGCGGCACCTGCACCACGACCCCGGTCTCGAGGGTGGCGGGCTTGCTCCCACCTGTCGCCGTATCGCCCTTGAGGCCAGGATCCGTCTCGGCGACCTCCAGGTCGACGTGCGCCGGCGGCTCGACGCTCACAACCTCGCCGTCCGCCGAGAGCACGCTCGCCGTGCCGTTGGGGACGATGTACCCCGCCGCCTCCCCGACCACTTCGAGGGGAACCGCGATCTGGTCGTAGGTCTCGGAGTCCATGAAGTAGAGCAGGTCCCCGTCCCTGTACAGGTAGGTCATCGGCCTGGACTGGGTCCTCACGCTCTCCAGCTTCTCCCCCGCCCTGAAGGTCTTCTCGATTACCGCCCCCGTGTCTAGGTTCCTCAGGCGCGTCCTGACGAACGCGCCGCCCTTGCCGGGCTTGACGTGCTGGAAATACAGGATGGTGAAGCGTTTGCCATCCACCCGGATGGCGCTACCGTTCCTGAACTGGTTAGTAGATATCATGCCCGATAACTCCCCTTCGAAACGTCTCGTCGCAACGGTCCGACGCACCTGAAAACCGGCGCAGACGCCGCGATATTATCGCACAGATCGATGCTCGGCCATCGGCCCGTCAGCCCCGCCGTTCCAGGACGTAGCGAACCGCCGCCAGGTACCCTGACACCCCCATCCCCGCGAGCGTCGAGTCTACGGCGGGCGAGACCACCGACACCCGCCTCCACCCCTCCCTGGCGTGGACATTGGAGAGATGAACCTCCACCTTCGGTACGGAGACGGCCTCGAGGGCATCGTGGATGGCGTAGGAGTAGTGGGTCCAGGCGCCAGGGTTGACGACGAGACCGTCCGAGGCCGCGGCCTCCCGGACCCAGCCCACGAACTCCCCCTCGTAGTCTGTCTGGCGGAACTCGAGGTCGACGTCGGGGAACTCCCCGCGCAACTGCTCCTCTATATCTCCGAGGCTTTGTGAGCCGTAGACCTCCGGGCGCCGCTCGCCCAAAGAGCCCAGGTTCACGCCGTTCAGGACGAATACCCTAGGCAACGACGGCTCCTATGGCCCGGCGGGCCTCTTCCTCGGCGACCGGCACGCCCCAGAGCGGCTCCCCGACGTCTTCGAGCAGGACGAACCTGTGTACCGCGGCGCCGTCCGCAGTGCGACGCTTCTTGTCGCGGCCCATCGCGGCGAGGACCTTCTCCGGCTCGACGGCAGGCGCCCTGGTGGGGAGCCCGGCGGCGGCGAGGAGGTCCTCGTGCAGGGCGACGAGGTCGGTGCCGAGCCTCTCGCGGGCGAGGTGGGCGGCGGCGACCATGCCCGCCGCTATCGCCTCTCCGTGGGGCAGCACGTAACCTGCTGCGGCCTCGAGGCCGTGCCCGATGGTATGCCCGTAGTTCAGGATGGCGCGGCGGCCCCTCTCCAGTTCGTCCTCGGCGACGACCCGCGCCTTGAAGCGGACGGAGTGGAGTACGAGGTCGCGTAGAGCGTCCGGGTCGCGCCCTGCCGCCGCCTCCAACCTCTCGAGATCGTCGAAGTAGGCTCCGCCGGAGAGCAAACCCATCTTGACCACCTCGGCGAGCCCGCAGGAGAGCTCGCGGCCTGGGAGCGTCTCGAGCCAGTCGAGGTCGGCCGCCACGAGGCGCGGCCGCAGGAAGCTCCCTAGCAGGTTCTTGCCCTCCGGGAGATCCAGGCCTACCTTGCCGCCCACCGAGCTGTCCACCATCGCCAGCAAGGAGGTTGGGAGCGCGACGAAGTCTATCCCGCGCATGAAGGTAGCGGCGACGAAGCCGCCGAGGTCCCCGACGACGCCACCGCCGAGGGCGAAGAGCGTCCCGTCGCGCGTCATGCCGGCGCGGGCGAGCCGCCCGGCGACAGCGGCGTAGGTCTCCAGGCTCTTCGACAGTTCTCCGGCTGGGACCTCTACGACGTCAGCGACGCGCCAGCCGGCGTCCTCGAGAGCGCGCGCGAGCCGCGGGGCGTAGGCGGGGCCGACGTTGGAGTCGGTGAGGAGCGCTGCGAGACCGGGCTCCAGCTCTGCCGAGACGAACTCGGCGAGGTCGAGGCCAGCGCCGACTACTACCGGGTAGGGAGGGCTGACTGAGACCTCTACGCGCCTGAGATCCACCGCTCTATCTCCTTCGCGACCGCCTGCGGCGGGCGCCCGCGGACCACGACCTCGAGGTCGGCCACCCCCTCGTAAAGCGGCAACCGGCGCTCGTAGCGGCCCTCGAACTCATCCCTGTCGGCCCCGCGCAGGGGGCGCCTGGCGTCCCTGGTCCTGGCGAACAGGACGCCGAGGTCCTCGCGCAAGAAGACGGTCGGGACGCGAGAGAGCCTCTCGAGGTTCTCGGGGCGCTCGACGATCCCGCCCCCGCAAGCGACGACGCTCTCTGGCGCCCCGTCGAGCGCGGCGACGAGGGCGTCGTGCTCCATATCGCGAAACCTCTCCTCGCCGAAGCGATCGAAGATATGCGGTATGGTGCGGCCCGCCGAGCGGGAGATCTCGCGGTCCAAGTCCACGAAGCCCCAGCCCAGCGAGCGGGCGAGCATCCGACCCACCGTGCCCTTGCCGCTCCCCATGTAGCCGACGATGGCGATCGGTCCCTCCAAGCCCTCAGCCGGGCTCTCTGCGTCCGGTGGCCCCGATGCGGCGGACGTAGTGGTCGTAGGCGGCGCGGATGTCGGACATGTTATCCGCGCCGAACTTCTCCAGGAAGGCGTCGGCGAGGACGACGGCGACCATGGACTCAGAGATCACGGCGGCCGCCGGCACCGCGCAGGAGTCGGCCCGCTCCTTGAAGGCCCGCGCGGGCTCGCCGGTCGAGAGGTCCACTGTGCGCAGGGCTTTGGCTATCGTGGAGATCGGCTTCATCGCCGCGGCGACGACGACGGGCTCGCCGTTGGTCATCCCGCCCTCCAGACCGCCGAGGCGGTTGCTGGCGCGCGCTGGGTGGTCGTCGCCGGGGAGGATCTCGTCCTGCACCTCGCTGGAACGGCGCGCCGCCAGGTCGAAGCCCATCCCGAACTCGACGCCTTTTATGGCGTTGACGGACATGACGGCGGCGGCGAGCCTGGCGTCGAGCTTGTCGCGCCAGTCCACGTAGGAGCCGAGGCCAGGCGGGCAGCCTTCGGCGACGACGACGAACTCGCCGCCCAGGGCGTCGCGGGCGTGGCGGGCCGCGTCGATCTCGGCCTTCATCCGCTCGGAGACCTCGGGGTCGGGGCAGCGGACCTCGGACTCGTCGGCCTTGCTCGCATCCAGGGCCGCCCGCTCCTTGGGGTAGGCGACGGCGCCTATGCGGTAGACTGCGCTCTCTACCCGGACGCCGAACTCGGCGAGGAGCTTCTTGGCAACGCCCCCGGCGGCGACCCTGGCCGCGGTCTCGCGGGCGCTGGAACGCTCGAGGACGTTGCGCAGGTCGTCGAAAGCGTACTTCTGCATCCCCGCCAGGTCCGCGTGGCCCGGCCTCGGGAGGGTGATCGGCTTGGGGGCGTCTTCGGTAGGCTCGGGGGACATGCGGTCCCGCCAGTTCGCGTAGTCGTCGTTGCGGATGAGCATCGCGACGGGCGAACCCAGGGTGTAGCCGTGGCGCACGCCGCCGAGGAACTCGGCCTCGTCCTTCTCGATCTTCTGCCGCCCGCCGCGCCCGTAGCCCCGTTGCCTGCGGGCAAGGTCCCGGTTGACGTCCCCGGCGACGAGCCCGAGCCCCGCCGGCACCCCGTGCACCAGGACCACCCCGGCGGGCCCGTGCGACTCCCCCGCCGTCGAAAAACCGAATCTCACCGCCGCACGACCTCTCTAAGTATGCCTCTTACGACAACCCGCAAAGGCTAATATAAACTACGAGGGCCCGCCGGTTCAGGTCGCGAGCCGCGGCCTTCAGCGCAGCGGCACATCTCCCCCGCTCTCCGGGAGGGGTCCTCTGCGGCCTCCGGCGCCCGGGTCGTCGCCGCCGCCTGCGCCGCGCCGTCCCCCGCCGTCGCCGGCACCACGCCCGGCGCCATTCCCGCCGCCTGCGCCGCCGCGCGCCTCGTCGTCCTGGCCGTCCAGCGTGCCGTCGCCGTCGGTGTCAGGGTTCGCGGGGTCGAGGCCGAGGTCGAACTCCCTCCGGTCGCTCAGGCCGTCGCCGTCGGAGTCGGAGCCGCCCAGGGCGGGGCCGCCCCCTCCGCCGCCGCCGGCGGGTTCTTCGGTGGTGGTGGTCGGGGTGGTAGTGGTCGTCGTCTCGGCCGGAGACAGGAGCCGGCGGAATGGGTCCTTGAACTGGTAGGCGGCGTAGGAATCCAGGTTGCGGTTCTGGAGCTCGGGGGCGGCGGGGTCGGCGGCGGCGGGGTCCTGCGCCTGGGCGACCTCGGCCCGGTTGGAGACCGGCTCCTCCTCGGGCCCGCCGAGGAGCGCTCCGGCCACGACCCAGGCGAAGACGAAAAGAGCGAGCAGGGCCAGCACCACCGGTATGACCCTGTTGTCCCGCAGGAAAGTATCGACGAAGCCGGTGCCGACGGCCGACAGCCGCCGTCCTGCGCCGAACAGCGAGTCCCGGAGCCTACTGAGCATTCGTCGTCTCCGGCGGAGCGGGGGCCGTCCCGGCGGGCACGTCGGAGGGCTCGACAGAGGGTTGGAAGTAGACTTCCGCCTCTATCTCGACCTGCAACATCTGCTCGACCTCTTCCACGGTGGTGGTCTCCCCGGTCGTTGGCGTCTCTATGGGGCACGTCGCCTCCCCCGCGCCCAGCGGCACGATGAGGCAGTAGCTAACCCCGTTCACCGTCATAAGGCGGCTCAGGTTGCGCGCGTTCTCGAGGAAGAACTGCAACTGCTCGTAGGTGCCCTCGAACGACATTGTAATCGGGACTACCGAGTAATCGCCACCCCCCGGCGGCGGCCCGGGGGTGCCGGGCTCGATGGAGAGCTGCGTCACGCCCGTGTCGTCGGCGATCTCCTCTATCTGGACGATGAGGGTCTCGATCTGGGGCTGCGTCGGGATGCGCTTGCTGTACTCGAGGAGCTGGCGCTCGATATCCGGCGCGTTGCGCTGCACCGCCTCGAGCTCGGCTACCTCGGCCTGCAGGTTGGCGAGCTCGGCCTCCCTGGCGTCCCGCGTCTCGGCGCTCTCGCTAAGGTTGCCCAGCAACGGGCCGAGGATCAGGAAGTAATAGCCGACGACGACCAGCAAGATCACGAGCAGACCGAGGATGAGGATGTTGCGGTTGGTGCGGTCCACTAGCGCTCGGTCCCCCGTCGTTCTACGGCCGCCTGGTACGGGTCCCTCGCGCCCTTCCCGGCGGCCTCGGTGGGAGGCCCGGCCTCGAGCCGGATCTCGGTCCCGTTCTCGCCGACTACCGTGATGAGTTCCGAGGCGACCTCGAAGGCTATCGCCGGCTGGGCGAAGGCCTCGCGGTCGAGCCTGGCGGAGTTGAGCTCAGCGTTGGAGAGGTAGCGCAGGTTGTTCATCTGCACGACGAAGTCAGCAACGTTCTGGTAGCGGGGGAGCGCGATCCCGGTGAAGGTCACTGCCCCCGGCGGTTCGAGCGTCTCCTCTGGCGGCGCCTCCAGGTTGACCGGAGCCGCCTCCCCGACGAGCGTGTCGAGCGCCGTGCTCTCGGGGATCACGAAGGCCAGGCCCTGGAGGAACTGGTCCCAGGCGAACCTGGACCTGAAGATGCCGTCCGCCACGGGCTTCTTCGCGTCGAGGCGGGCCTGGAGGTCCCGGTAAGGGGCGAGCTCGACCAGGCGCGCGTTCTGCTCGGCTATCTGCTGGTCCAGCTCGGCGAGCTCGCTCTCCACCGCGTTGAGCCGGACGAGGAAGAAGAGGTACGTTCCGACCATCAGGATCAGCACGGCGGCCCCGACGATGAGGAGTATCGCGGGTGCGCCGCCGCGGAGGCTCTCCGCCGTCCGGCGGCGTTCCGCTACGGGAAGGAGGTTTACCCGCCTCATTCGTCCTCCATCGCCAGACCCAGCGCCACAGCTAGGACCGGCTCCATCGCCGCGAGCTGCTCGTCGGAGACGTTTGAGCGGTTGGCGCTCAACTTCTCCACCGGGTGGCCGCGCCGCGTGGCGACGCCGAGCAGCTCGCCGAGGTAGGCGTCGAGGCCGGGGACCAGGGCTCCCTCGCCCGAGACGAACGCCCCTCTGACCTCCCTCGTCCCCGGCTGGGAGTGGTGGTACTCGATCGAGCGCAGGACGTCCTCGGCCAGCGCCTGCACGGCCTCCTCGACGCCCCTCCGAACGTCGTAGACGAGCGCGGGGTCGAAGTCCTCCTCCTCGACCGGGGCCGGATCGCCCTCGTCTTCCGGCGTGCTCTGGGCGTCGTAGCCGAGCCTGACCCGCGGGTTGAGCGCCTCCCTCTCGGCCTGGTCTTCGGGCAGGTTGGCGGCTTCGGAGACGGCCTCCACGAAACGGTCCAACCCCGAGGGTATGAAGCGGGTCAGGGTGGGGTTGCCCCCCTGGGTGATCGCGAGGTTGGTGAGCTCCGTGCCGACGTCGAGGAGGAGCGTTGCCCCCTCGTCGAAGAAGGTGTCGGGGAGCGTGGAGCGCGTGAGGGCGAGCGCCTTGACGTCTATACCCGCGGGCTTGAGGCCGCCCGCGCGCACGGCGGCGGAGTAGCGTTCGATCATCTCCCTGTGGGCGGCGACGACGAGTATCCGGTCGAGGTCGGACCCCTCCTCTTGCGGGCCGAGCACCACGTAATCGAAGACCGCCTCGTCGAGCGCCATCGGGATGTGGTCCTGGGCCTCGAAGCTGATCGCGCTCCTCAAGTCCTCCTCGGGCATGCGCGGGAAGTCGAGCAGCCTGACGACGACCCTGGCGTTGGCGACGCCGAGCACGACGGACTTGCCCTTGAAGGAGTGCGAGGACCAGAACTCCCGGATCTCCGCCGCCAGCATGTCGGCGTCGGCCACCTCGCCCTCGGCTATCGCGCCGGTGGGGAGCCTGTGGTACCCGACGTGCCTCAAAGCGTAGGCGCCGGCGCTCCCGGAGACCTGGACCGCCTTGAGGGCGCCCCGGTCTATGTCGAGCCCGATGGTCCGGGAGCCCACGCGACCCAACCCGCCTAGACGGCCCACGTGCCCCACCCTCCCCAGACGGGGTAACCCGGGCGGGCTCCCACGGCTGCGGTCACCCGCGCTCCCGGTCGACGTGCCGCAGCGCCCCGACCTCCGAGTCCCCCTCGACGACGGCCTTGCGGCCGACGCTCGAGTTCTGCCCGAGCACCACCCGCGCCCCGACGCGCGCGCCGGGACCGACGACGCAGCCGGCGGAGACCCAGGTCCCGGCCCCCACCTCGGCATCCCGGTCCACCAGCGACCGCGGTCCCAGGTAGCAGTGGCTCCCGACGGCCGCATCGGGGTGCACGATCGCCCCCGCAGCCACCACGCACCCGTCCCCGACCACCGCCGCCGCGGAGACGTACGCCTCGGGGTGCACCGCGACGAGGAAGCGCGCGCCCAGGCCCCGCAACGAGTTGGCCACCCGCAACCGCGCCAGATTGTCGGTGATCGCCACAACCACGTGCACGGGCTCGACGGAGAGCATGCTCTTGAGCATGCCCACGTCCCCGAGTATCGGCACCCCTCGCACCTCGCCCGAGAGGGTGGCGTGGGCGTCGTCGTAGAAGCCGAGCACCCGGTCCCCGAGCCCGCCCGCCAGCAGAACGTCGAGGGCCACCCTCCCGTACCCGCCGGCCCCGACGATCGCTAACCTCACTTCTTCGTCGAGGTCGATACGCTGCATCTCGACTTCGGGTTCAGGCGTAGAAGTGGCTAACTCGGGCTCTCTGATCTCGACCTTCTCCCCGTCAAAACCTGGCCTGATACTCCCGGCAGTTTAGCACCCTTGCTGGCATATTGCGCCTATCCCTGCATCGTCGTCGGAGGCGCCTCCGGGCTCACGGCGGGCGGCTTCCTACCAGTAGAACGCGCCCTCCAGGGCGTTGCCGCGCAGGTAATCCTGCGCCGGGAGCCGCCTCCCTCCCGGCATCTGGAGCTCCAGCACCTCGAGCACCCCGACGCCGCATCCCACGAACAGGCGGTCGTTTTCCGTCCGTATAACCCCCGGTTCGAGGGAGGAATCCGCCTCCCGCGCGACCCTCGCGCGCCAGATCTTGACCGGCCCATCTACCCCAGAATGGAAGGTCCTGGCCCCCAGGTAGGGCGACAGCGCCCGGACTAGGTTCGCAACCTCCCCCGCCCCGGCTTCCCACTGGATCTCCAGATCCTCATCCGAGAGTTTAGGCGCATAAGTTGCATGAAGACTGTTCTGCTCCGTGAGGTTCACCTCGCCCGACTCGATCTGCCTTAAAACCTCTACTATAGCTTTAGCTCCCACCTCGGCGAGGAGCCTGGCGAGCTCGCCCCCAGTCATGTCGGGTGGTATCTCGACGGAGCGCTGCGAGGCCATGGGGCCTGTATCCAGTCCCTCGTCCATCCGGATGATGGTGACGCCGGTCTCGCGTTCGCCGGCCATGATCGCCCGCTCTATAGGAGCGGCGCCCCGGTATTTCGGAAGGAGCGAAGCGTGGACGTTCCAGGCACCCTCCCTGGCCGCGTAGAGGGTGTCGGGGCGCAGTATCTGGCCGTAGGCCGCGACGACCAGGGCCTCTTGGGCGGAGATCTCCCCGGCTACCTCGGAGATGCGGGCGGGCTGGCGCAAGGGGAGCTCGAGGTCGAGCGCGAGCCGGGCCACGGGCGTCGGCCTCACTTTGCGGCCCCGGCCCCTGCGGGTGTTGGGCTGGGAGACGACGAGGCGCACGTCGTGGCCGGAGGCGGCGAGGGTGCGCAGGATCGTCGCTGCGAACTCGGGTGTGCCGGCGAAGGCTACTCTCACGGCCTATGTGGGGTGGTTGGTCAGCTCTGGGCGAGGAGGCGTTCGCGCATCTCCCGCATGGCCGCCTTGCGGGACTCGCGGTCGGTCCGGTCCAGGATCAGGACCCCGTCCAGGTGGTCCATCTCGTGCTGGAAGATCCTCGCGAGCAAGCCCGAGGCCTCGATGCGGAGCGGCGCGCCCACGGCGTCGCGGCCGGAGACGGTAACAGCTGTGGGCCGCTCGACCTCGACCTGGATATCCGGTATCGAGAGGCAGCCTTCGATCGCCTTCTCCTTGGTCTCGGCGACCTCCTCTACCAGCGGGTTGACGATGACGTACTCCTCGTCTTCCGTCGCGGCGACCAGGACGCGTTTGAGGCGGCCTACCTGGTTGGCGGCGAGCCCCACCCCCTCGTGCTCGCGCATGGTCGTGAGCATCTCCACGGCCAGGTGCGCTAGCGCGTCGTCGAAGGTCTCGACCGGCGCTGCGCGGGTCTTGAGCACCGGGTCTCCGAACATCCTGATATCGAGCGCCACGTTTATACCTCCTCGGGGTCGACGTCCACGCGCACCCTCAGCCCTGGGCTCCCGGCCGGAAGGCGGGCGGCCAGCGTCGCGGCGCGGGCCACCGCCGGGCGGTCCCCTGACCGCAGCAAGACCCTCCAGCGCGGCGTTCCCGCGCCGCGTGCCAGGGGGACCGGGCCAGACATCTCGACCCCCGATCCCAGTGCCGGTCTCAGCCGGGATTCTACCGCACCGTGAACCGCCTCCTGGGGGCCCTCCAGCGTCACGGAGGCCAGGTGCGCGAAGGGCGGGTAGCCAAGGGAGCGGAGCCTCGGGAGCTCCGCGGCTGCGAAGGCCTGGTAGTCGCCGCGCACCGCCTCGCGCAGGGCGTAGTGCTCGGGCTGGTGCGTCTGGACGAGCAGGAGGCGCCGGGCGGCCTCGGCTGCCCGGTAGACGAGGCGGAAGGCGCGCTCTACCGCCGCGATGCCGGTGCCAAGGAGAGAGGAGTCGACATCGGGCAGCACGACGGAATCCCACTCCTGCTCGAGGATGCTGTGGGCGGTGCCTACCACGACCGGCGCGTCGGCCAGCTCGCGCTCGCTCGCGGTCATCAGGCCCACCGGCGCGTCGAGGCGGGAGGAGATCTCTTCCCGCACCCGCTCGACGGCGAGGCCCACGGGGCTCGTTCGATCCGACCCGCAGACCCCGCACCCATCGGCGACCTTCTCCCTGTGGCCGCAGCGGTTGCAGACCAGCAGGCCAGCCCTCTCGTGCAAGACCAGCGGGAGACCGCAGTCGGGGCAGGAGCGCACCGTCCCGCAACCGTTGCACGTCACCGCCGTGGCGTACCCGAGCCGGTTCGCGACCACGCCGACGCGTCCACCTTCTGCCACGGTGCGCGCGCACGCGTCGAGCACGCTGGAGCTGAGGGCGGCGCCCGAGCCCCTCATGTCCACGAGGCGCACCGAGGGCCACCTCGCGGGATGCCGGGCCGGAAGCGTCAGTACCCCGGTACGTCTCCGCACCTCGGATGCGAAGAGGCCGAGGGTCGGGGTGGGCGAGAGGCAGAAGACCCCGACGCCCTCGACGCGGCCCCGCTCGAGCGCCAGGTCGCGGGCGTGGATCGGGAGCCCTTCGTAGCCGGGCTCGGCGCGGTGGGCCTCGTTGGGCTCGTCCACGACGGAGATGCTGCCGAGCCGCGCCAGGGGAAGCAACGCGGCGGTCCGGGTGCCCACCAGAACGTCTACCCGCCCCTGGCGCGCCGCCTCGTAGACCGTGGCGCGGTCGCGGCCCAGGCCGCTGTGGTATGCGGCCACCGAGAGGCCCTCCGGGAGCGCGCGCCGCAGCCGCCGCGCCAGGCTTTCGGCCGTCTCTATCTCGGGGACCAGGACCAGCGCCTGCTCTCCCCCTTCGGCCGTCGCGCGAGCCAGGGCCATGACCGCGACGGGTTGCTCCGCGGTCGGCACCCTCCACACGAAGGCGCCGCCGCGCCGCACCGCCGGTCGCGCGCTGCGCAGGAACGGCTCCAGATCCACAATCTCCCCTTCGCCCGTGGCCACGAGGATGGGGGCAGGCTTTGGGCGCCTCTGGAGCCGCACCGCGCCCCTCCGCACCAGCTCCCGCAGCGTGCTCCTCGTAGCGCCGCCCTCGGAGAGCAGGGCGGAGACCGGGCATGCGCCGCCTTGCTCTCCGAGCAGCTCGAACAGCCGGCGCTGGCGGGGGGCGCGGGCCAGATCCGGCGAGGCGGCGGCCCGGATCGCCGCCCACTCGACCCGCGCCGGTTCCGGGACCACCGGGGAGAGGGAGATCCTACCCTCGGTCTCGG
>DATACV010000164.1:0-3083 GCA_036258875.1 Rubrobacteraceae bacterium | reverse complement strand
CACCCTGACGCCAGGCCCGCCCGGCTCCTCGTAGAGCGTCACGACGCCAGGGCTCGGAGCGAAGTCGTGGGCCGCGTCCTCGGCGTTTACGCGCGCCTCGATGGCGTGCCCCCGCCAGGAGACCTCCTCCTGGGAGAAGGGCAGGGGCTCGCCGGCGGCGATGCGGACACCGGTCTGGACGATGTCGATGCCCGTTACCTCCTCGGTCACGGGGTGCTCGACCTGTACCCTCGTGTTCATCTCGAGGAAGAAGAACTCGTCCCCGGCTTCTCCCCTTGCGACGAGGAACTCGACGGTGCCGACGTTGTCGTAGCCGACGGCCTCAGCCGCCTGAACCGCCGCCCGCCCCATCTCCTCGCGCATCCGCGGATCTATGGCCGGGCTCGGGCACTCCTCCACGAGCTTCTGGTGCCTACGCTGTATGGAGCAATCCCGCTCACCGAGGTGGACGGCGTTGCCGTGCCTGTCGCGCAGGACCTGTATCTCGATGTGCCTCGGGGAGGGAAGGTACCGCTCCAGGTACACCGACCCGTCGCCGAAGTACGCCGCACCCTCGCGGCTCGCCCTCGAGTAGGCCGCCTCGGCCTCCGTCTTGTCGTTGGCGACGGCGAAGCCCTTGCCCCCACCCCCGGCCGACGCCTTCACCGCCACCGGGTAGCCGTGCTCGGCGGCGAACTCGAGGATGGAGCCGGCAGACCCGACCGGTCCCTCGGTGCCAGGCGTTACAGGTACGCCGGCGCGCGCCATGATGCGCCTGGACTCGACCTTGCTACCCATCGCCTCTATAGCCTCGGGGTGCGGGCCGATCCAGGTCAGGCCCGCCTCGGTGACAGCCCGCGCGAAGGCGGCGCTCTCGGCCAGGAAACCGTAGCCAGGGTGCACGGCCTCGGCCCCGCTCCTCCCGGCCACCTCGACCAGCCTCTCTATCTTCAGGTAGCTCTCGGCCGCCGGCGTCGGCCCGATGTGGTACGCCTCGTCGGCGAGGCGGGCGTGCAGCGCCCCCCGGTCCGCGTCGGAGTAGACGGCGACCGATGTGATACCCATCTCCCGCAGGGCCCGGATGACGCGGACGGCGATCTCACCCCGGTTGGCCACCAGGACCTTCTCGAACACCCTCAGGCCATCCCTTCCCAGCTCGAGTAGGACCACAGGGAGCCTTCGAGGTCCATCCTCCGCGGCACCTCGTGTCCGAGCAGCCCCGCGAGCCTCCAGCGACTGCGGTTCAGGGCGTGTTTGTCCCCGGGCGCCTCTTCGCGCAGCTTCTCCAGGGCGGCCGCTATCGCGGCTGCCTCTTCGGGCGTCGGGTCCGGTTCGATCCTCAAAGCGGGATGTTTCCGTGCTTGCGCGGCGGGCGTTCGGGGCGCTTGGTCCCGACCATCTGGAGCGCTTTGATCAGGTACGGCCTGGTCTCGCGCGGGTCTATGACGTCGTCTATGTAGCCCATCTCGGCGGCGACCATCGGGTTGTTGAACTGCTCCTCGTATGAGGCGATGAGCTCGGCCCGCCTGGCTTCGGGGTCTTCGGCCTCCGAGATCTCGCGCCGGAAGATGATGCTGACCGCCGCGGGCGCGCCCATGACCGCGACCTCCCCCGTCGGCCAGGCGACGTTGACGTCGGCGCCTATGTGCTTGGAGTTCATGACGTCGTAGGCCCCGCCGTAAGCCTTCCTGGTTATGACGGTCAGCTTGGGCACGGTCGCCTCGGAGAACGCGTAGAGGAGCTTCGCGCCGTGGCGGATGATCCCACCCCACTCCTGATCCGTGCCCGGCAAGAACCCCGGCACGTCAACGAAGGTCAGCAGCGGGATGTTGAACGCGTCGCAGAACCTCACGAACCGCGCCCCCTTGACGCTCGCGTCTATGTCGAGCGTCCCTGCGAGCACCATCGGCTGGTTGCCGACCACCCCGATCGCGTGCCCGTCGAGCCTCGCGAAGCCCACTACGAGGTTCTGCGCGTAAGCCCCTTGCACCTCGTAGAACTCCCCGCCGTCCACGACGAGCTCCACGGCCCGCCTTATGTCGTAGGGCTTCTGCGGCGAGTCGGGGACGAGGGTCGCCAGACCCTCCTCCCTCCGCTCCGGGGAGTCGGCAGGCTCGTAGTAAGGAGGCGTCTCCAGGTTGTTCTCGGGGAGGAAGGAGAGGAGGTAGCGCACGTCTTCGAGGCAACCCTCCTCGTGGGGGGCGGCGAAGTGGGCGACGCCGCTCCTGGTGTTGTGGGTGCCGGCCCCCCCGAGGTCCTCGAAGGAGACCTCCTCGCCCGTGACGTTCTTTATGACGTCGGGACCCGTGATGAACATGTGGCTCGTCTCCTCCACCATAAAGATGAAGTCGGTTATCGCCGGGGAGTAGACAGCGCCCCCAGCGCACGGCCCCATGATCACGGAGATCTGGGGTACTACCCCCGACGCCAGCACGTTGCGGTGGAAGATGTCCGCGTAGCCGGCCAGAGAGACGACGCCCTCCTGTATCCTCGCCCCGCCGGAGTCGTTGATCCCGATGATGGGGCAGCCGGTACTCAGGGCGAGGTCCATGACCTTGCAGATCTTCTGCGCGTAAACTTCGCCTAAAGACCCGCCGAAGACCGTGAAGTCCTGGGAGAAGACGCAGACCTTCCGCCCGGAGACCTCCCCGTAGCCCGTGATCACACCGTCGCCCAAAGGCTTGTTATCCTCCAGCCCGAAGTTGTGCGAGCGGTGGACCCTGTAGCGGTCGAGCTCGACGAAGGTGCCGGGGTCGAGCAGGAGCTCGATGCGCTCCCGCGCCGTCATCTTGCCGCGCTCGCGCTGGCGCCTGACCGCCTGCTCGGGGGCAGGGTTAGCCGCCGCCTCGCGCAGGCGCTCGAGGCCCTCGATCTTCCCCGCGGTAGTGCCTTCCCCCAGCCTCTCACCCTGCATAGCGCAGGCATTCTAGCACGCGCCCTCACGCCGTTTTTCCCGCCGATGAGGGCGGACCGGATAGTAGAATAGGGTACCGGAAGACCTCCGGATCTGGGAAAGGAGCCGGCATGCAAGTCTTCGAGAAGCTCGCGGAGTACCGCTACGAGCAGCTCGTCTTCTGCCACGACAGGGCCACGGGGTTGCGGGC
>DATACV010000163.1:0-3091 GCA_036258875.1 Rubrobacteraceae bacterium | reverse complement strand
CGGCCAGGAAGGCGGAGGAGCGTCCGCGGACCGCAGCGATATCACCATCGCGGTCGTCACGCACGGGCAGGCCTCGGACCCGTTCTGGTCCGTGGTCAAGAACGGCGTGGACCAGGCCGCCGAGGACATGGGGGTCGAGGTAAGGTACAACGCTCCCGAGACCTTCGACATGGTGAAGATGAGCCAGCTGATAGACGCCGCGGTGGCCTCCGAGCCCGACGGCCTGGCCATCTCGGTGCCTGACGCCGACGCCTTGAGGGATTCGATTCAGGGAGCCATAGACGCCGACATACCGGTAGTGACGCTGAACTCCGGCGGCGACGTCAGCGAAGAGCTCGGGGCGCTCACGCACGTCGGGCAGACCGAGCTCATAGCCGGCGAGGGAGCGGGCGAGCGGATGGCCGAAGCGGGCGTGACCAACGCGCTCTGCATCAACCAGGAGGTCGGCAACGTCGCCCTCGACCAGAGGTGCGAGGGCTTCGAGCAAGGGCTCGGCGGGCAGGTGGAGGTCGTTGCCGTCCCCCTCAACGATCCGACCGACGCTCAGAACAAGATCAGGACAGCCGTGGATCAGAACCCCGACGTCAACGGCGTGCTCACGCTCGGCCCGACCGGCGCAGATCCGGCGTTGAAGGCGCTCGAGGCGTCCGGCAAGCAGGAGGAGATCACGCTCGCCACCTTCGACCTCTCGCCCTCGGTCCTCGAGGCCGTCCGGGACGGCAGGATGCTCTTCGCGGTAGACCAGCAGCAGTACCTGCAGGGCTACCTGCCTGTCGTCTTCCTGACCAACTACGCCGAGAACGGGACGATGCCTGCCTCGGAGGTGCTCACCGGCCCGGCCTTCGTCACCGAGGAGAACGCCGAGCAGGTGATTGACCTCAGCAAGAGGGGCATCCGCTAGTCGTCTGCCGGGAGGCGGTCCGCGCGGGCCGCCTCCCCGTAAGAAAGGAGGAGGCAAGATGGCAACCGCCGCCCGGCCCGCCGACGAGCGGGTACGCAAGGTCGGCATCGCGAGGAAGCTGCTCATCCGGCCCGAGCTGGGCGCTGTGGCCGGGGCGATACTCGTCTTCACCTTCTTCGCCGTGGTGGCCGGAGACAGGGGCTTCCTCACCTCGACGGGCACGATAAGCTACCTCGAGGTCGCGGCACAGCTCGGCATAATCGTGATCCCGGTGGCGCTCTTGATGATCGCGGGCGAGTTCGACCTCTCGGTCGGGTCCATGGTTGGGGCGGCAGGCATCCTCATCGCCCTCCCGATGGCAGAGTACGGCTGGCCTCTGTGGGCCGCGCTCCTGCTCGCCTTTGCCGTCGCCCTTGTGGTCGGGTTTCTCAACGGCTACGTGGTGATCAAGACCGGCCTACCTTCGTTCATCGTCACCCTGGCCTCGCTCTTCGCGCTCAGGGGCGCGACGATAGGGTTCACGCGCTTGCTCACCGGCCGCACCCAGATCTCCGGCGTGAGCGCGGAGGGCAGCTTCCTCGCGCCGTTTTTCACGGGCGAGGTCGCGGGGATACCGGTCTCCGTGTTCTGGTGGCTCGGCCTCGGTGCCATCGGCACCTGGGTGCTGCTCCGGACCACGTTCGGGAACTGGATCTTCGGTACCGGCGGCGACGCCACCGCGGCTCGCAACGTCGGCGTGCCGACGAACCGGGTGAAGATAATACTCTTCATGGCGACGGCCTGCGCGGCGACCCTGCTCGCGGCGCTGACGGTGCTCGACGCGGGGTCGGCCGACGTGCTGCGGGGCACGCTATTCGAGTTCCAGGCGATCATCGCGACGGTCATCGGCGGGGTGCTCCTGACCGGCGGGTACGGGTCGGTGATAGGACCGATGTTCGGCGCCCTCATCTTCGGGATGGTTAGCCAGGGCATCTTCTTCACCGGCGTGAACACCGACTGGTTCCAGGTCTTCCTCGGGGCGATGCTCCTCATAGCGGTCATCGTCAACAACTACATCCGCAACCGAGCAGCGAGGTCGAGATGACAGCTACGGAGACGGCGACCTCCACCCCGCTCGTGGAGGTCCGGCAGATCTCGAAGTATTTCGGGAGCGTGATCGCGCTCCAGGACATCTCCATGCACGTCTCCGCCGGCGAGGTGCTGTGCCTGCTCGGCGACAACGGCGCTGGGAAGTCCACCCTCATAAAGACGCTCTCGGGCGTGCACCAGCACGACGAGGGCACCTTGCTCATCGAGGGTCAGGAGGTGAGGCTCAACTCGCCGCGCGACGCCCTCAACAGGGGGATAGCCACTGTGTTCCAGGACCTGGCGATGATCCCGCTCATGGGGATCTCGCGCAACTTCTTCCTCGGCCGCGAGCCGACGAAGGGCGTCGGTCCCCTCAAGCGCTACGACACCGCGTTCGCCGACCGCGTCACGCGCGAGCAACTCGGGGGGATGGGCATAGACATCCGGGACCCCTCGCAGCCGGTCGGCACGCTCTCGGGCGGAGAGAGGCAGTCGGTTGCGATAGCGCGCGCGGTGTACTTCGGCGCGAAGGTTCTGATCCTCGACGAGCCCACCAGCGCGCTCGGCGTCAAGCAGGCGGCGGTCGTGCTGCGCTACATAGCCCAGACGCGGGACCAGGGCATAGGGGTGATCTTCATCACCCACAACGTACACCACGCCTACCCCGTCGCCGACAGGTTCACCATCCTCAACCGCGGCCGGAGCCTGGGCACCTTCGAGAAGGCGCAGGTGACGCGCGAGGAGGTGGCCTCGATGATGGCGGGCGGCGAGGAGATGGAGAACCTCTCGGCGGAGCTCGCCGAGTTCGAGCGGACCGACCGCGAGGAGGCGGCCCGCTCGGAGGGCGACCGTCTCGACGACGCCTTCCGGGAGGAGCCGGAGGAGATACATCGCGAAGAGGAAGACCCACGTCACGAAGGCACCCGCGAATGAGCGTGGTAGGCAGGATGCCGGACGCGCCGCGCGGATGGCGGGAGGTGCGCTGATGGGAACGGTACGGCTCACGACCGCGCAGGCGCTGGTCCGCTTCTTGGCGAGCCAGTACGTCGAGCGAGACGGCGTCGAGCGGCGCCTGTTCGCGGGTTGCTTCGGCATCTTCGGGCACGGCAACGTCGCGGGCGT
>DATACV010000162.1:0-5558 GCA_036258875.1 Rubrobacteraceae bacterium | reverse complement strand
GGGGCGGCCGAGCGGGAGGTTGGGCCGCTCGATGGTCGTCGGGTCCGTGTCCTCGGCGCCGGTCATGGGGGTCGAGATCTCGCCCGGGGCGACGGCGTTGACCGTGATGCCGTGCTCGGCAAGCTCCATCGCCATGACCTTCGTCAGGAGCCCGAGGCCGCCCTTGGAGGCGCAGTAGGCCGAGGCGCCCGTGCGCGGGATGTGCTCGTGCACGCTGGTGATGTTTACGATCCTGCCGCCCTTTCCCGCCTCGACCATCCGCCTCGCCGCCCGCTGGGCGCACAGGAACGCCCCCGACAGGTTCGTGTCTATGACCTGGCGCCATTCGTCGTAGGAGAGCTCGAGGAAGTCTGCTGTGGGATCCCCCGTCCCGGCGTTGTTCACCAGCACGTCGAGACCGCCTAGAGAGTCCGCCAGGTCGTCTATTACGTCGGCGGCCTCCGGCAGGCGTGTCAGGTCCAGCCTGCGCACCTCGCCGCGCCGGCCCGCAGCCCGCACAGCCTCCAGGGTCTCGTTCGCGCCCGCCTCGTCTTCGTGGTAGGTGATCCCCACGTCGAACCCGCTCTCGGCCAGCGCCTTCGCCGACTCCTGCCCGATCCCCGAGTCGGACGCCGTAACTATCGCGACAGGGCTCATGATGCCGTCTCCACGCGAACGCCTCCTTATCGGGTAGACACTGCCCGTTGCGCTGGTACGTGTACCCCGGCCGCAGGGGCGCTAACCGCCGGCTGCCTCGTCGCGCAGCCCGTGGCGGCGGTGCCAGTCGGCGAGCGACTCGTCCGGGTACTCTGGGAAGTGGCGTTCGGTTGGGCCGGAGGGGACCTCGCACCACGGCGCGGCGAAGTCGAGCATGATGTGGTCGCGCTCGGGCGCTCTCGGCAGGGGGGTGTCTACGGCGGAGGCGAAGGGGTGCACCAGCTCGGGCCAGTTCGGGTCGTAGACCCAGAGCGCACTCCCGCACAGCCCGCAGAAGTTGCGCTCCGCCTCGCTGACCGGCGCCACTTCCCCGCGGTCGTAGAGCCTCGCGTTGTAGACGCGGAGGTGCTCCCCGCCCTCGACCTCCAGGGTGTCGGAGAGGGCACCTAGGTTTATGGCGTACCCGCCGCCACCCGCCGTCTTGCGGCAGATCGAGCAGTAGCAGTACATGAAAGGGTAAGGCTCAGGCGCCTCGACGCGGAACCTGACGGCTCGGCAGTGGCAACTTCCTTCGAGCAGCACGCTCGCCTCCCGAAGGGCTACTTCTCGCCTTCGAGACCCTGCTGGAAGGCCGTCCAGGCCAGGGTCGCGCACTTGATACGCGAAGGGTATTGGATCACGCCCTTCAAGGCCGCCAGGTCGTCCATCTCCGGGAACTCCTCCTCGCCGACCATCATGGCTTTGAAACCCTGGATCTCCTTCTCCGCCTCCTCGCGGCTCTTGCCCATCAACCTCTCGGTCATCATCGACGCCGAGGCCTGGGAGATGGAGCAGCCCCTCCCGTCGAACCTCACGTCGGCGACCCTGTCCCCATCGAAGACCGCATACACCGTCACCTCGTCGCCGCAGAGGGGGTTGAGGAGGTGCTCTTCGATGTCGGCGCCCTCGATCTCCCCCCGGTTCCGGGGTCTCCGATAGTGGTCCATGATGACCTGCGTGTAGAGCTCGCGCATCATGGCCTCACCCCGCTTATCGCCCCGAAAAACTCCCGCGCTCGCCCCAGCGCCTCGACCAGCGCGTCCACCTCTTCCTCGGTGTTGTACAGGTAGAAGCTCGCCCGCGCCGTCGCCGCCACGCCGAGCCGGCGCATCAGAGGTTGGGCGCAGTGGTGCCCACTCCTTATGGCTATCCCCTCCTCGTCCAGCAGCTGCGAGAGGTCGTGCGGGTGCACGTCGGGCACGGAGAAGGAGACGAGCCCGGTCCGGTCGCTCTCCGGGCCGTAGAGGGTGATGCCTTCGATCTCCGAGAGCCGGCGGTAGGCGTGCTCCCCGAGCCGTCTCTCGTGCTCCCTGACGTTGTGCATCCCGAGGCCACCCAGGTAGTCCACGGCGGCGCCGAGGCCCACAGCCTGCGCGACGTTCATCGTCCCGGCCTCGAACCTGTACGGGAGGTCGTTCCAGGTCGAGTGGTGCAGGTGGACCTCCCGGATCATCTCCCCCCCGCCCAGGAACGGGTCCATCTCCTCCAGCACCTCCGGCCTCCCCCAGAGGACCCCGCCGCCGGTTGGCCCGAGCATCTTGTGCCCGCTGCACGCGAAGAAGTCGCAGCCTAGCCCCTCGACGTCGACCGGCAGATGAGGCGCGCTCTGCGCGCCGTCCACCAGCATGAGGGCGCCGTTCGCGTGCGCCAGCTCCGCCAGACGCTCGACCGGGTTTATGGTGGCGAGCACGTTCGAGGCGTGGATGCAGCCGACGAGCTTCGTACGGGGGCCGATGAGGTGCTCCGCCTCTTCCATGTCCAGCGTCCCGTTCTCCAGGATCGGGACGAAGCGAAGCTTCGCGCCGGTCGCCCGCGCGGCCAGCTGCCAGGGGACGAGGTTCGAGTGGTGCTCTGCCTCGGTGAGGACGACCTCGTCCCCCTCTCCCAGGAACTTGCGTCCCCAGCCGTAGGCCACGAGGTTTACGGCCTCGGTGGTGCCGCGGGTGAAGATAAGCCCTGTGGTGTCGGGTGCACCGAGGAAACTGGCAGTCTTCAGTCTCGCTTCTTCGTAGGCTGCCGTGGCCTCTTCGGCGAGGCGATGGACGCCGCGGTGGATGTTGGCGTTGTGGTTTTCGTAGTAGTCGGTGAGGGCCTGTAGCACCTGCCGCGGTTTCTGGGAGGTCGCGGCGTTGTCCAGGTAGACGAGTCTCTTGTCACCGATCCTCCGGTCGAGGATGGGGAAGTCGTGCCGGATCTCCTCCACGTCGTACACGCCTCTACCTCCTGGCCCGGCGCCTCCTGCCCATGGTCGGGCTGACCTTGGCCTCGTTGAGCGCCACGTAGACGTCGTCGCCCTCCACCTTTACCTGGTGCTTGGGGACCGGTTTTACCGCAGGGAGGGTGAGCGCCTTGCCGGTTGTCACGTCGAACTTCGCGCCGTGGCGGGGGCACTTGATCTGGGAGCCGATCAGCTCCCCCTGGTCCAGCGGCCCGGCGTCGTGGGTGCAGACGTCCTCGATGGCGTGGAACTCGCCGTCCACGTTGCACAGGGCTACCCTGTGGCCCTCCACCTCGTAGACGCCTACCTCGCCGGGGGCGACCTCGCCGGTCTTCGCTATCTTGTGGAACTCGGCCATGACTCTCTAGGCCACCCGCTCCTCGAAGCCGAGCCCGATCTTGTCCTCTATGGCCCGATCGAGCTTGGTCTTGAGGCCCTTGAAGGGGATGCGGCTCGTGACCTCACCGAAGAAGCCGAAGACGACGAGCTTCTCGGCCTCGCGCCTGGGGATGCCCCGGCTCATCAGGTAGAAGAGCTCGGTGTCGTCCACCTGACCCGTCGTCGAGCCGTGCGAGCACTTGACGTCGTCGGCCATGATCTCCAGGTTCGGCAGGGAGACCGCCATCGCGTCGTCGGTGCCGAGTATGAGGTTCCGGTTTGTCTGGTAGGCGTCGGTCTTCTGCGCCCCAGGCTCGACCCGGATGAGCCCGCTGAAAACGGCGAGCGACTCGTCCCTCAGAGCGCCCTTGTAGAGCAGGTCTGAGTGGGCGTTCGGCGCCAGGTGGTCCTGCAGGGTATGGTGGTCGAGGAGCTGGTTCGTGTCGGCGAAGTAGAGGCCCAGCATCTCGGAGTCGCTCCCCGGCGCCGAGAGCCCCGCCTCGACGTTCGTGCGGGAGAGCTCCGACCCCAGGGAGACCACCAGGCTGTTTATGACAGCGTCGCGCCCGGCGGAGGAGCGGATGGTGTTGAAGTGGAGCACGTTGCGCTCCCAGTTCTGCAACGAGACGTAGTGGACGTTCGCGCCCTGCCCGACGAAGAGCTCGACCGCGCCGTTGGAGAGGGCGGGCTCCTCGCCTCCGCTTGATGCGTACTCGTCTATGTAGGTGACGGTGGCGCCTTCCTCGACCACGACGAGGGTGCGGGGCATTATGGAGCCCGTGACGTCGAGCCACCTGTAGCTCTGGATCGGGACCTCCACGTCCACACCGCGCGGCACGTACAGGAACGAACCACCCGAGAACGCCGCAGCGTTCAGGGCCGCGAACTTGTCGTAGCCCTCGGGGACGAGCTCGAAGAGGCGTCCCCTGACGAGTTCCTCGTGCTCCCTGAAAGCTGTGTGCAAGTCGGTGAAGACGACGCCCTTGCGCTGGAGCTCTTCGTCCACACGGAGGTAGGTCGTCTCGGAGTTGTGCTGCACGAGCAGGGCCGAGTTCTCCTCGCCCTCCTTTATGAGCCGCTGCACGGCGTCCGGGAGGTCGCCTTCGGAGGCGACGTCGGGGCTCGGGGCGTAGGGGACGAAATCCTCCACCCTCACGTCCG
The DNA here is from genome assembly GCA_036258875.1 of Rubrobacteraceae bacterium. Lineage (GTDB taxonomy): Bacteria > Actinomycetota > Rubrobacteria > Rubrobacterales > Rubrobacteraceae > JALYGY01. The sequence goes on along the minus strand of DATACV010000162.1, from coordinate 1,126 downwards.
AGATGTCCGTGTAGCGCCACGCTTCGTCTCTGAGCGTCGGCATCGGCGTCTCCTCGAAGGTGCGCCACGCCTCGAGGCGCTTCTCGGTGAGCCACCCGGGCTCGTCCTTGAACGCCGAGAGCGCCTTTACGGTCTCGGCGCTCACCCCCCTACTCTTGAGAACCTCCGGCACGCCGTTCGTGCTCATATATCACCCTTCTCTCTAAAGAACGGGGGCGGGCCCAGAGCCCACCCCCACCAGACCTGCTCTACAACTGTCGGTCGTGAGACCCTAGCCGACCGAGCCCTCCATCTCGAGCTGGATCAGGCGGTTCAGCTCGATCGCGTACTCGAGCGGGAGCTCCTTGGCGATCGGCTCGATGAAGCCGTTGACGACCATCGCCATCGCCTCTTCCTCGCTCAGTCCGCGGCTCATCAGGTAGAAGAGCTGGTCCTCGCCGACCTTGGAGACCGTGGCCTCGTGCTCGGTGGTGACCTTCTTCTCCTCGATCTCGATGTACGGATAGGTGTCGGTCCGCGCCTTCTCGTCCAGCAAGAGCGCGTCGCACTCGACCCGGCTCTTGGCGCCCTCGGCCCCCTCGTGCACCTTGAGGAGCCCACGGTAGGTGCTCCGTCCGGTCCCCTTCGAGATCGACTTGGAGGTGATGCGCGAAGACGTGTTGGGCGCAGCGTGCACGACCTTGCCGCCAGCGTCCTGATGCTGCCCGTCGCCGGCGTAGGCGACCGAGAGGATCTCGCCCCGCGCGCCCTCGCCCATGAGGTAGACCGCCGGGTACTTCATGGTGAGCTTGGACCCGAGGTTGCCGTCCACCCACTCGACTGTGGCGTTCTCCTCGGCGACGGCCCGCTTGGTGACCAGGTTGTAGGTGTTGTGCGACCAGTTCTGGATCGTCGAGTACCTGATCCTGGCGTTCGGCTTGGCTATGAGCTCGACAACCGCCGAATGGAGCGAGTTCGTGGTGTACGTCGGGGCGGTGCAGCCCTCGATGTAGTGCACGTAGGCGCCCTCGTCGGCGATGATGAGCGTCCGCTCGAACTGGCCCATGTTCTCCGCGTTGATGCGGAAGTACGCCTGCAGCGGGATGTCCACGTGGACCCCCGGCGGGACGTAGACGAACGAGCCGCC
>DATACV010000161.1:0-13538 GCA_036258875.1 Rubrobacteraceae bacterium | reverse complement strand
CTGTTCAGGCGGCTCTCGGTGTTCGCGGGCGGCTGGACCCTCGAGGCCGCGGAGGACGTGTGTGCAGAAGTGGACGATACCGACGCCGGGGACGTGGTCCTGCTCCTGGGGAGCCTGGTGGAGCAGTCGCTGGTCGTGGCGGAGACTAGCCCGGAGGGGCTGACGCGCTACAGGATGCTCGAGCCAGTGCGGCAGTACGCGCTCGAGAAGCTCGAAGAGAGCGGCGAGGAGGACGAAGCGCGTGGGCGTCACGCCGAGTACTACCTCGCGCTCGCCGAGGAGGCAGAGCCCCGGATAAAGGGGGGAGAACAGGTCGAGTGGCTCGACCGCCTCGAGGCCGAGAACGACAACCTCAGGGCCGCGATCGGCAGGTCCCTTGAGTCGGGGGAGGCGCCAACCGCCGTCCGGATCGGCTGGTCTCTGAGCATGTACTGGGTAATGCGCGCCCGCCAGAGCGAGGGCCGGCTGCTGATGGAACAGACGCTGGCCCAGGGCGGCGATCTCCCGGCGCAGATGCGGGCCAGGGCCCTCTGGGCGCTGGCGGCCTGCGTCTACGGATCCGGGAACAACGAGTGGCTGGTGGCGTTATGCGAGGAAGGCATCGCGCTCTCCAAGCAAGCAGGAGACACGCGCGTGGAGGCGCACGCGCTGGGGATAAAGGGCATGGCCGCGCTGCAGTTGGGCGAGCTAGACCGGGCGGCCCGGGACCTCGAGGAGTCTCTGGGTATGTTCCGGAGGCAGGGAGACGACTGGGGCGCAGCCCAGATCCTGACCCAGATGACGGTCGCACCCCTCAGGCGGGGCGACTACCCGCGCGCCGCTGCATATGCAGAAGAGGCCCTCGAGCTCACCCGCGGGACGGGTGACAGGCAGGCCGGCAACATAGCCCTCTACGTCCTGGCGCAGATAGCTCTGGCGTCGGGCGAGCACGAGCTGGCGGCCAGGTATTTTCGAGACGCGCTCACGCTCTCCTTCGAGGTATGGGACAGGACGAACGTCGCCTACTGCTTGCAGGGTCTCGCGGCGGTCGCCGAGGCCCTGGGCGAACCGCGACGCGCCATGCGGCTACTCGGGGCCGCGGAGGCCCTGCTGGAGGCCACGGGCACCTATCTCTACGCTCATATGGACCACGAGCTCCACCGGCGAGTAGCCGACGCCGCCCGAGAGCGCCTGGGTGAGCAGGCATGGACCACAGCTCGGGACGAGGGACGCGCGATGTCCTTCGAAGAGGCGGCTACCTACGCCCTCGGAGACGAAGGAGCCGTCTCCGGGTAGCCCCCCTCCTTGAGCACCTCGAGGGCGGGGGCGTAGGAGCCCTGCGGGCGGTTGTCGTCCATGGGCACTACCGTAAGGTCGGCCCCGCGCCCCGAGACCACCGCGAAGGCAGGGTCGTTGGTGTCCATGACAGCGACCGTCGGGATGTTGGCGGCCACGGCGGCCCCCGCGAACCCGTGATCCGCCACTACCAGGTCCACCCCGTCCAGCTCCCGCAGGAGGTCGCGCATGGGGTCGGGGCTGTGGGTATGCCACAGGCTCGCCCCGTTCCCCAGAGCCCCTACGGGGCCCACCCAGTCGAGGATGGAGTTCTTGTTGTAGCGTCCGGGCGTGCCCGCCGTCAGCGCAACCCCGCCCAGCTCCTGTACCCACGACGCGAGGCCGAGGTAGTAGGAGAGCAGGGCGCCGGGATGGCCCGTCGCGAAGACGAAGCGACCCCCGGCCTCGGCGACGGCCTGGACGCGCTCGCCGGCCTCGATGAGCCCGGCGGCGGTACGCGCCGGGTCTATGCACCCGCGTCCCTGGGTCTCCTCGCTGTCCGGGGGATGGCCGGTCTGGAGGGTCACGGCCTCGTAGGCCTCCTCGAAGCTCACCTCCTCGAGCAGCGCCTCCATGCCGAAGGTCTGGGACGGCTCGCCCTCCAGGAGGCGGCTGATCTTGAGGAGGTTGTTCTCCGCCCCGTGGGAGGTGTTGGTCCCGGCGACACCGGCCCTCAGAAGCAGGTCCGCGTACTGGCTCATAAGGGGGTTCACGGGGCGAGTTTAGCAGAGGTCGGCCACCACCAAGGTTTGGGGGATGCTTATGCTATCGGGGAGGAGGTCTTGAGGTTCTCAGGTTTTCAGCCTCTCAGGCGCTTGGGGGTGCTCTAGGCAGGATGGGCTCCCGACTTCTCCAACCCTCAATACCTCAAAGCCTCGGTACCTCAAGGTCCAAGAGCCTTCCCCGCAGAAGGTGCAACGCCTTCGCAGCCCGCTCTATGCGGGCTCGAGGACGAGCCGGTCCTCGAGCCGCTCGAACGTGGTGCCCAGCTCGGCGGAGAGTTCTTGCATGAGGTCCAGGATGGCGGATCGCTCGTCGCCGGCCGCCAGCTCCACCCTGGCGTAAGGGAGGACGACGGGGAAGAGCTCCAGGCGCTTGAGGTTCCCGCCTTCCAGCGAGACGCGGAACAGCAAGGAGCGGTCGTTGCGCAGATCCGGGTCCACGGCGTAGTCGTCTACGAAGTCGCCGGTGTCGTAGAGGATCGGCTTTCCGCGGTAGATCTCGAGGCCCTGGAAGACGTGCGCGCTGTGCCCGTAGTAGACGTCCGCGCCGAGGTCCACGACGGCGCGGGCGAACCGCCTGAAGACCTCCGGGGGGCGCAGCACCATGTTCGGTCCCCAGTGGTTGGAGAAGATCACGGTCCTCGCCCCTGCCTCGCGCGCCGACCCTATGGCCTCCTCGACCCGGCGCAAAACGGTGGGCTCGGTGGAGACCGGCAGGTAGTTGGTGCCGGGCCTCTGCGGACCGGCCGCGAAGGGCGGCTCGTTGTCCGTGAAGGCCACGAGCGCGACCCCTCCATCCAGGAGCACGGGCCGCGCCGCCTCCTCCGCGTCGCGTCCGGCCCCCGCGTACCGGATGCCGGCGGCCTCCAGGTGCTCCAGGGTATCGAGCAGCCCCCTCTCCTCGAAGTCCAGGGTGTGGTTGTTGGCGAGCGAGCAGGCGTCGACGCGCGCCGCCTGGAGCACCTCGACGGCCGGAGGGTCGGCGCGGAAGTGGAAGACCTTGGGCGTGCGCGACCAGGGACTCCTGTGCCCGGTGATGGCGCACTCCAGGTTGATCACGCGCAGGTCGGCGGCGTGGAGTAGGGGCAGCACGTCGCCCCACACCTCCTCGGGGCGAGAGGCGTCCAGCGCCTCGTTCACCCCGCGCCCGAGCATCACGTCGCCCGTGAGGGCCAGCGTGATCTCCCGCGCCACGGGACCAGAACCCTTACCAGACCTGCCAGCGCTCGGGCGTCACCCGCAGCGCCACGGGGTAGGTCCGCGCGAAGCCCTCCGGGGCGTAGCCGATGCGGGCGATAGCCTCGCGGTACTTCTCCACGTACTCGGGGAGTTCATCCGCCGGCGGGAAGCCGTCAGGTATCTCCGCCCTGCCCTCGACGCGCACCACGTCGTTGCCGCGGAAGTCGGAGTTGAGGTGCAGCCCGACCCTGGGGTTGGCACCGAAGTTTTTCAGCTTCTGGCGGCCGGGCTCGGAGTAGACCAGGAAGGTCTCGCCGTCCCACACAAACCAGATAGGCACCGACTGCGGCTGGCCGTCGGAGCGGACCGTGGTGAGCCAGGCGATCTGCTCCTCCCGCAGCCGCCCGTCGGCGCGGGTCCCGGCGTCGGTGGTCGTGTCGAGCACGGTCTGGCTCCTTTCGCTGCTCTGCGCCTCCGTGACAGCTTAGCCGAGGCGCGAGCCTTCGTTCCAAGACGCCCCGCGGACCGCTTCGAGCAGCTCTTGTGGCACCCGGACCGGCTTGCCGGTCGCGAGGTCTACGCACGCGTGGCGCGTGTGGCCAGTGACGAGCGTCTCCCCGCCGCGCGAGACGACGTACTCGAAGCGGAGCGACGCCCTGCTCAGGTCCGCGAGCTCGGTGCGGAGGACGAGCTCGTCGTCGAAGAAGGCTGCCCTGCGGTAGTGGGCGAGCACCTCCACGACGACGATGCCGTAGCCGCGCTCTTCCAGCTCCTTGTAGGAGAGGCCGGCGGCGCGCAGCCACTCGACGCGACCGACCTCGAAGTACGAGAGGTAGACCGCATTGTTGACGTGTCCCTGCGCGTCTATCTCCGCGTAGCGGACGCGGAGCCTCGTCTCGTGGATCACCGGCCCCTGAACTCGGGCTTGCGCTTCTCGGCGAAGGCGCCCATGCCCTCGCGGGCGTCCTCGGTGGCGAAGAGGAGGGCGAACTGGTCGGCCTCGTACTCCAGCCCGCTTACGAGGTCCACGTCCGTCGAGCGGTTCACCGCCGCCTTGGCGTGGCGGACGGCGAGGGGGCCGTTACGGGCGATCTCGGCTGCGAGCTCGCGGGCGACGTCGAGGGCCGCGCCCTGCGGGACCACGCGGTTCACGAGCCCGATCTCCCGCGCCTCCTCGGCGCCGATGCGGCGGCCGGTGAAGATTAGCTCCTTCGCGAGCGCCGGACCGATCAGACGCGGGAGGCGCTGGGTGCCGCCCATGCCGGGGAGGATGCCCAGGCCGACCTCGGGGAAGCCGAAGGTGGCGTTCTCCGCGGCAACCCTGATGTCGCAGGCTATAGCCACCTCGCATCCCCCGCCGAGGGCGAAGCCGTTGACTGCCGCTATGGTCGGGACGGGACTCCGGTCGAGAAGGGCCATCGCGGCGTGTCCGATCTCCGAGAAGCGCTTGGCCTCCAGCGGGTCCATCTCGCTCATCGCCGAGATGTCCGCCCCGGCCACGAAGGAGCGCTCGCCGGCGCCGGTTACGACGATCGCGCGCGGCCCCTCCGCCTCCAGCTCGAGCAGGGCCTGCCCGATCTCCTCGACCACCTGCGGGTCGAGCGCGTTGAGCTTCTCCTGGCGGTCTATGGTCAAGACGGAGACGCCGTCCCCGCGCTCTACCCTCACGTAATCCAAGTTATGTCTCCCTCCGGTCGGCAGCTTGTCAGCTGGTAAGCTTGTCAGCTTTGCTCGCTCTCTGCTGGGAAGCTTACTAGAACGTGCCAGCTCTATTGGTCTGGCTGCATCTCTACCTACGCGGACGCTGGTAGCGGCGGGGCTTCGATGCTAGCTTGGGGGCACCTGGACTGGAGGCCGAGCATTCGGTGACGCTCAAACTCTATAACGAGCTGGGCACGTGGTGGCCCTTGCTCTCCCCACCCGAGGATTACCTCGACGAGGCCAACTTTTTCCACGAGGTGCTGGCGAACGCGGGTATGCCGACGACGGCCCCAACGTTGCTCGAACTGGGCTGCGGAGGCGGCAACAACGCTGTGCATCTCAAGGCGCACTTCGCCCGGGTGACGCTCACTGACCTCTCCCCCCAGATGCTGGAGGTGAGCCGCTCCCTCAACCCAGACTGCGAACATCTGGTAGGGGACATGCGCACTCTGCGGCTCGGGCACACCTTCGACGTGGTCTTCGTTCACGACGCCATCGACTACATGACCACGGTCCACGACCTCCGGCTGGCGCTGGAGACAGCATTTATCCACTGCCTCCCCGGCGGCCTCGCCCTTTTCGTGCCCGACCACCTCCGGGAGACCTTCGAGCCGAGCACCGAGCACGGGGGCGGGGATGGCGACGGTCGCGCGCTGCGGTATCTTGAATGGACCTACGATCCGGACGACACCGACACCACCTACACTGTCGAGTACGCTTACCTGTTGCGGGAAGACGCGCGGCCGGCGCGGGTCGAGCAAGACCGGCATATCTGTGGGCTCTTCCCGCGTGCCGAGTGGGTGAGGCTATTGCGCGAAGCGGGGTTCCGGCCGGAGATCGTTCGCGACCAGTACGGGCGCGACGTATTCGTCGCACGCCGACCGGTTCGAGAGCCGCCGGTCGAGTAGTGGTACCCGCTCCCTGCGGGACAGCCGGTTCGCCCCTAGTTCGCAGGCACTGCCTGCCGCACGTACTCTACGGCTTTTTTCGTGGGGGTCCCGGGGGTGAAGATCTCGCCGACGCCCAGCTCCTTGAGCCTCCGGATGTCGTCTTTGGGGATGGTCCCACCGCAGAAGACCAGGATGTCTTCCGCCTCGTTCTCCCTGAGGAGCTCGATGACGCGGGGTATCAGGGTCATGTGGGCGCCGGAGAGGATGGAGATGCCGATGGCGTCGGCGTCCTCCTGGATGGCGGTCTCGACTACCTGCTCGGGGGTCTGATGGAGGCCCGTGTAGATGACCTCCATCCCGGCGTCCCTCAGGGCGCGCGCGATGATCTTGGCCCCCCGATCGTGGCCGTCGAGCCCCACCTTCGCCACCACAACCCTCGCCGTGCGCACCATGATGCCCCCATTCTAACCGGGCCCCGTCCCGGCGCGACCCCTTAGTCGGCGAAGAGCTTGCCGGGGTTGAGAACGCCGTTCGGGTCGGCCAGCCTCTTCACGGCGCGCATGAAAGCCAGGGAGTCGCCGTGCTCCTCCCTCAGCTGATCTATCTTCCCGAAGCCGACGCCGTGCTCCCCGGTGCAGGTGCCCCCGCGCGCGAGGGCGTAGGCGACGATCTCGGCGTTGACCGCCCTGGCTCTCTCGAGCTCCGCCGCGTCCTCTGCATCCACGGGGAAGACGGCGTGGTAGTTGCCGTCGCCGACGTGGCCGAGGATGGCCCCTTCGAACCCGCGCGAGGCGATGGCGTCGCGGGCGTGGCGCAGCGCGCCGGGCAGCTCGGAGATCGGGACGCACACGTCCGTGGTCATCGGTCTCCTGCCGGGATCCAGCTCCTTTATGGCGAGGGCGGCCTCGTGTCGGGCCTCCCACAGACGCTCCCTGCCCGCCTCGTCCTCCTCGAAGTCGAAGGCGCTCGCACCCCCGGCCTCGCAGAGGGCGCGCGCCACTGCCACGTCGCGCTCGACGGCGGCCTCGGAGCCGGAGATCTCGAGAAAGAGCGTCGGAGAGGAGGCGTAAGCGGTCCCCTTGTAGGCGTTCACCGCCCTGATGGTGCGGGCGTCCACCAGCTCGCAGCGCCCGACCTGCGTTCCGGACCGGATCACGGCTACCGCAGCCCTCCCCGCCGCTTCTATACTCGGGAAGACAGCCAGCGCCGCGAGGACGTGCTCGGGGAGCGGGTACAGACGCAGGATCATCTCCGTGAAGACGCCCAGGGTGCCCTCGGAGCCCACGAACAGGGCTGTCAGGTTGTACCCGGCCGAGGACTTCATAGCCATCCCGCCGGTGCGCATCACTGTCCCGTCCGCGAGCACCACCTCGAGGCCCAGCACCTGGTCGCGCATCGCGCCGTAGCGCACGGCGTTGGTCCCGCTCGCGTTCGTGGCGGCCATCCCGCCTAAAGAAGCGTCCCAGCCGGGATCCACCGGGAAGAAGAGTTCGTGTTGCTCGAGCCGCGCGTTGAGCGACTCGTGCGTCAAGCCGGGCTGCACCCTCGCTAGGAAATCGTCGGGGCGCACCTCGAGCACGGCGTCCATCCGGGCCAAATCCAGGCTGACGCCGCCGTCCTTCGGGATCGTCTGCCCCTCGAGGCTGCTCCCCTGCCCGAAGGGCACGACGGGAACGCCGTGCTCGTCGCAGAAGCGCAGTATCGCCGCTACCTCGTCGGTGCTCTCCGGGTAGACGACGGCGTCTGGGGGATGCGGGTCGTGGTAGGTGAAGATGGCGCCCGCGTGCCGCTCGACCTCTCCCGCGTCGGCGCGGACGGCGTCCTCGCCCGGCAGGAGCTTCCTCAGCCCGGCTACCAGGTCCATCTGTACCATCTCACCGTCCCAGCTCGCGCAGGTTGTCCCACAGGACGTAGAGGCCCACGCCGAGGACCGCGGTGACGACGAGCGGCCAGAAGAACTCGTAGAGGAGGATCAGGGCGGCGACCACCGCGAGGCCAATGTTCACGCTGCTCACCAGGTTGACGAGCCTGCCCCTGAAGCCAGCCTCGACGAACGCGAACAGCGCGATGCTGAGGACGAGCATGCTGATCAAGTGCTCCCGCTCGAAGATGGCTATCGCGACGAAGCTTATGAGCATGAGGCTGACGCTCGCCGCGGCCCACGCCTCGGCGACGCGGCTCACCCTCAGCTCGGCCTCGGAGGCCGGCCTGTGGGCGCGGGAGATGTGGGCTCTCGCCGGGTCCCGCTCCCCGGCCCGCAGACGCCCCGCGTACTCTTCGAGGGAGCGCGAGACAGCCTCGTCGGTGGCGAGCCGAGCCCTGAGCCTATCCAGCTCGCCGGAGAGCTCCGCGAGGTGCCTCGCCCCCTCCTCGTACGGCGCGTCGAGGTGCGACCTGCCGCGCATGGCCGCGACCTCCACGCCAAGCCTCTTGAGGCGGCGGCTCTTCTCGGAGATCTCGGTCCGGAGCGCGGCGCAGCGCGCCTCGAGGTCAGCGTGGCGGGCGAGCGCCGCATCGAGCGCCTCGTCGGGGGGAGACACCTTGTCGAGCCCGGCCCACCCGACGGGGTCGTACCACGCGCGGTTGACGCTCTTGTCGCGGTTGTACATGGGGCCGGCCGGCGCGTCCTCGCCCTCGAAGGGGTCGCGGGCGTAGAGGCCCCAGAGGCCGCGGTAGCCCGAGACCCACCTCGGGGGCGGGTCGAGCATGAGCCGCGGCGGGTCCCACTCCCGGTCTCCGCCGGCCCCGATCGAGAGCCCGTCCCCGCGGGCGTAGTCCACGAAGGGGATGTGGAGGTAACCCGGCCCCTCTTCGTCCTCGCCCGCGTACTGGCCCATCCTCTCCTTCCAGAAGCTGCGCACGGCGTTCGCGGCCCTGGCGAGGGTCCTTGGTAGGGGCAGGTTCAGCTCGGTCAGGTACTCGCCGGGGGCGTAGTAGCTGGCGTGGGAGCCGGCGCCGACGTAGATCACCGGGTGCTCGCCGACCTTCTCGACCTCGGGGTCGTCCCAGCGGCGCCTGAGGTTGTCCCCGGTGTAGTTGTGGGCCGCGTAGGCCACCCACTCCGGACGGACCTCGCCCGTCGTCTCGGACTCGGAGAGGTAGACGATGATCTTCTCCCAGTCGGCCTCGTGGTCGTTGGCGCCGAAGAAGCCGCTCCTCCAGTCGTTGAACGGGTAGAACAGCCAGTACTGCAACACCACCCAGCCGTCCTGACGGGTAACCCGGCCGTGGTAGCGGTAGCGCGCGCCCTCTTCGGCCATTATCCGCTCGTAGGAGACCGACGCGGCCGCCGCCGCCTCCCCCGGCACCCTGCCCCTGGCCAGGAGCGTGATCGAGTACAGGGCGTCCACGAAGCGGGAGAAGTACCCCACCCTCGCCAGGCGGCCCCGCCCGGCGCGGAACGCCTCGCGCGACTCCTTGAGTCCCCTCGCCGCGCGCCGGCCGAACACCCTTATGCGCGACCCCGGAGGCGCGAGGTCCCGGGGATCGGTGAACTTGAGGAAGTGGACGGCCCCGACCTCGTCGAGCGGCTGCTGCGCGAGCCGGTCGAGGTCCAGCTTCCCTCTAGGCGCGACGCAGATTGCCTCCTCGCCGGGCCGCTGGACCCAGAGCGAGCAGGCGCGCACGTAGGGCTCCACGTCCATCGGGAAGAACTTGTCGCCCTTCGTCGAGCGGACGACGGGCTCGAAGCGCCGGAGCAGGGCTTCGGGGGAGGCGGCGGCGCTCATGCCGAGCTCCCCGGCTGTTGCGGTGGAGCGCGCCATTGCGCGTGGAAGACGACGCGCACGTCGTGGGAGTTGAGGTAGAGGATCATCAAGATGCAGTAGGCCATGATCGGGTAGACGTACCAGGGCTGGACCTGGGTGTAGAGCCACAGGCAGAGCCCCAGGCTCACGCCCTGCGAGATCGCCGCCAGCAGCCACCCCTTGCGGCGCAAGAGCAAGAAGCCCAGAGCCGACATCAGCGTAATCACCGCCGGCGGGACAAAGAGGGCCAGAGCGACCGCCTCGATCACCTGCCGCGACGACGACGCGTCGAGGACTACCCGCTGCGGGTCTATCTCGCGCCAGTCGACCTGCAAGAACTCGTGGACGCCGAGGCCGGCCAGGCACACCACCTGGAACGCGAGCAGCAGCCCGATCGCCCTGACCGGCCGGTAGGAGATGTTGCCGGGTCCCGCCACGAGGGTGCGCCCTTCTCCGGCGACCCCTACCCCGCCTCGACGGGGTTGGTGAGGGTGCCGAGGCCCTCGATCTCGATGGTTATCTCGTCTCCGGGCTTCATCCAGAGCTGCGGGTCGCGCGCCATCCCGACGCCGGGCGGCGTCCCGGTGATGATCACGTCGCCGGGCTCGAGGGTCATGCCCCGGCTCAGGAACGAGACGAGCTCGGCCACGGAGAAGATCATCTTGCTCGTCGTCCCGTCCTGCACGGTCTCCCCGTTGAGGATCGCCCGGATATAGAGGTCCTGGGGATCTGGGATCTCATCCCGGGTAACCACGTAGGGCCCCAGCGGCAGGAAGGTGTCTATGGACTTGCTGCGCGTCCACTGACCGCCCTCGGAGAACTGCAGGTCCCGTGCCGAGACGTCGTTGGAGTTCGCGTAGCCGAAGACGTAATCCAGGGCCTCCGACTCGGAGACGTTCTTTGCGGTCCTGCCGATGACTACCGCGAGCTCCGCCTCGTAGTCCACCTGCTCGGTTATGGGGGGGATGCGGATCGGGGCGCCCGGACCGATTATGGTGTTCGGGTACTTGCCGAAGACCACGGGCTTGTCCGGGATCGGGGCGCCGGTCTCTTCGGCGTGGTCCTCGTAGTTGAGCCCGATCGCTACGATCTTTCCGGGCCGCGCTACGGGGGGATGGAGGCTGGCCTCATCGAGCGAGACTGCCTCTCCACCCGGCTGCCTGTCGGGGCCGCGGCCGTGCACGATGTACTCCAGCAGGCTCCCGCCGCCGAGGGGCACTATCCCGCCGTCCTCGATGTGCCCCACCTTCGGCGCCCCGCCGCCCGTCGAATAGGTGACCAGCTTCAAAGCTTCTCCTCTCCCCAGATCACATGGTCGGCGAGACGCATCTTAGCAACGACGCTCTCCACGCTCCAACCGGACCGGCTCACGGTTGCAGGCGTTCGCGCCCCCACCGCCCGCCGGAACGGCGGTACGCAAGCCTGTCGTGCAGCCGGTTCTCGCGGCCCTGCCAGAACTCGATGACCTCCGGCTCGACGCGGTAGCCGCCCCAGAAAGGGGGACGCGGCACCTCGCGCCCCTCGTACTCGGCTTCGAGACCGCGCAGCTTCTCCTCCAGCGCCTCTCGTTTTCCCACCGGCCGGCTCTGCTCGGAGGCCCACGCCCCGAGCTGGCTCCCTCGTGGGCGGCTGCGGAAGTACTCGTCGGACTCTCTCTCCGGGACGCGCGAGGCGCGCCCCTCCACCCTCACCTGGCGCTCGAGCTCGCCCCAGTAGAAGACGAGCGCGCAGTACGGGTTCGCCTCCAGCTCCTCGCCTTTGCGTCCCTCGTAGTTGGTGTAGAACACGAAGCCCCGCTCGTCGAAGCCCTTGAGGAGGACGACGCGCGCCGAGGGGCGGCCGTCCGGGTTGGCCGTGGCTACGGTCATGGCGTTGGGCTCGTGCAGGCCGGCGGCGAGGGCCTCGTCGAACCAGCGCCGGAACTGCTCTATGGGGTCGGGGTCGGTCTCCCCGAGCCCGGAGCGGGTGTACTCCTTGCGGAGACGGGCGACGTGGTCCACGGGCCTCCCCCTACCAGCCCCGGGTGCCGGGCGCGCCCTTGAAGGGGCCGACTATGTCAGCGGTGATCCAACCCCCGTAGAAGTCCCCCTCCTGCGCCCGGACCTTCTCCCCGTCGACCCTGCAGGCGTCCATCTTCGCCGGGTAGAACGCCACGTAACCTCTTATGCCGCGGTACGCTGGAACCGGGTCGGGGTAGTACCACGCCGCCCGCGGCTCCGCTCTCTCGCCGGCGACGACGTCGTAATAACCTGCCCTGCCCTTCCACTCGCAGAAAGAGCCTCCTTCGGAGGGCTTCAAGCACTCCATCCTGGTGTCCTCGGGCGGGACGTAATAGACAGGAGGGTGGCTGGTCTCCAGCACCCGCCTGGCGCGCGTCGTGTGGGCGATGGTCACCCCGCCGAAGACGACCTCGAGGCGCCTCTGCGAGTCCTCCAGCCGCGGCGGGCGCGGGTAGTCCCAGACGGACTCCTGCCCCTTGCCGGGCTCGACGCGTTGACGTGCCATCCAGCACCTCCTTGGACGCTCCGATGAAAGATTATACGAGCGCAGGCCGCAGGCAGGTCAGCCGGTGCGCGAGCCCTCGAACGAGTCCCGCGAGGCGGCCACCAGGTGCTCGGCGTTCCGCGGATAAGTCGCCAGGGTCGGGGCGCTCCTCGGGCGACAGCGTGTATAGTTCGGGCAGGGACGGGCGCGGGTGTGGTCTGCGTGAGGCGAGGACCCTTGTTCTTCAGGCTTCGGCGCGGTTTTCAGGCTGGGATCGAGCGGCTCCGGATCAACGGCTGGCCGCTGGTCCAGACCGCCGTGGCGGCGAGCCTCGCGTACTTTCTGGCGGTCATCCTGTTCGGGCACGAGCGCCCGTTCTTCGCCCCCGTAGCCGCCGTCGTCTGCCTCGGGGTGACGCTGGGACAGCGCTGGCGGCGGGCGGTCGAGCTCGTCTTCGGGGTCGCGGTGGGGCTCATGGTGGCTGACCTCCTGGTCCTCGTCATCGGGACGGGGGCGGCCCGGATCGGGGCGGTGGTGCTCCTGGCGGGGGCGGCGGCGGTGTTCTTCGGCGCGAGACCGCTGCTGGTGAACCAGGCGGCGATCTCGGCGGTCCTCGTGGTCGTGCTCCAGCCCCCTAACGACGCCTTCGACCCCTCCCGCTTCCTCGACTCGCTGGCCGGCGGGGTGGTGGCCCTCGCCGTCAACTACCTCTTCCCCATCAACCCCGAGCGGCTGGTCGAGCGGGCGGCCCGTCCCGTCTTCGACGAGCTGGTGGCCGTGCTGGAAGGGATAGCCGGCGCGCTCCGGAACGGGGACCGCGAGGCGGCCGAGAGGGCGCTGGCGCGCGCCCGGACGATGGACGAGGAGCAGGTGTCGAACTTCTACGAGGCGCTGGCCGCGGGCCACGAGACGGCCAGGATCTCCCCGACCCGCCGCAGGGCGCTCGAGCACCTCGAGCTCTACGCCAACGCGGGCACCAGGATAGACCTGGCGGTCATCAACACGCGGGTGCTGGCGCGCGGGGCGGCCAACGCGCTAAGGCGCGGGGACCCCACACTGCCGCCGCTGCCGGAGGCGGTGCTCGACCTCGCGCGGGCGGTAAGGGCGCTCGCCAACTACCTGGAGGAGCCCGGGGGACCGGAAGAGGCGAGGGGGTTCGCGCTCGAGGCCGCCCGCAAGGCCACCGAGATACTCAAGGAGAGGCACGACCTGGCGGCCAGCGTGCTAGTCGGCCAGGTGCGCTCCGCGGCGGTGGACATCCTCAGGAGCACCGGCATGGACCAGGCCTCGGCGTTGGGGGCGCTGGAGGAGACCGCGGGCCGCGCCTCGGAGATCGGGTAGGGACGGTTCGCGAACCGCCCCTACCCGAGGTCCAGGAAGGCGTCGGCCTCGATCTCGACCAGCACCTCCGGCGCGATGAGGCGCCTGACCTCGACCATGCTGGTGGCGGGCCTTATCTTGCCAAAGAACTCGCCGTGGGCGCGTCCTACCTCCTCCCAGTC
>DATACV010000160.1:0-7324 GCA_036258875.1 Rubrobacteraceae bacterium | reverse complement strand
AAGTCGGTGTCGGCGAAGGCCATCCAGATGCGGGCGTGGGCGCGCGTCTTCGGGTCCTCGGGCATTAGCTTGGGCGCGTCGGTCACCTCGTCGAGGTACTGGTTGACGACGTTCGACTCGTAGAGGGAGTCCCCGTCCACGACGATCACCGGCACCTTCCCGGTCGGGCTCGCCCTCAGGAACTCATCGCTCTTGTTCGAGAGGTCCACCTCGTAAGTCTCGAACTTCACGTCCTTCTCGTGCAGGACCATCCTGGTCCGCCTGGCGTAGGGTCACCGCTGCGTGTTGTAGAGCCTGACGTTCATGGCGTTACCTCCGGATCTCCTGTGGTCGTCCGGCGACGTTTTAGCATACGACTCGCCGCGTCTATCGGCGCGAGGCCCTCTCGCGAACACTCTCCAGCTTCTCGCGCCACTCCTCGCCCCAGCGCGCCCGGGCGGCGCGCTCCGTCCGTGCTTCGGGGAGATCGCCGGAGACGAGGGCCTTCTCGTAGCCTCGCAGGTACCCGAGGCGCGCGTCGCGCAGGGCGTAAGGCGCCACCCAGGCGGGCAGGTCGAGCCCGCGCCACATCGTCACCATCTCCGCCGCCTGGCGAAAGTTGGCCTCGCCCGCGTCCTCCCGCCCGAGCCCCTCACCCGCCTCGCGGCACGCACCGCGCAGCTCGTCCGGGGCGAAGGTGTCCCGTCGGGCGTGCCTCGCCAGCTCCTCCGGGAGCGGGTATCCGCCATGCTCGCGCAAGCTTTCGCCTCCTTTCGGGGCGAGGCTAGCACGTGCGGCGCATGTTTACGCGGCACGGGGCGCGGGAATCCCTGTCAGGACCGACATTCCGGACGACGGACACTTGCTAGAGGGGTTCAGAGAATGGCTAAGGCGCGGGATCTCAGGCAGGCGATAGCTGCGGTGGCTGACCACCCGGGGCCGGTGTTCTCGGCGTACGTGAGCGTGAACGCCGCCATCCCGGAGAACCAGGAGCGGGCTTACCTGGTGCGCGTGAGGGACGCTATGGACGACCTGGGCGTGCCGGAGGACCTGCAAAGGCAAGTCCGCGGGTACCTGGAGGCCGAGACCCACCCCCGGGCGCGCACGATCGCGCTCTTCGCGGCCGAGGACGGCCTCTTCGAAGACTACAGGCTGCACGTCGACGTGCCCGAGTCGTTCGGGTGGGGGGACCCCGACGTGGCCCCGCTGACGCTCGTGATGGACGAGTACGAGCCCTACGGGGCGGTCGTCCTCGACGCCGAGAGGTTCCGCTACTTCGTCGTCTCGCCGCTAGGCAGCCCCGACGGCGGCGAGGAGATCAAAGGCAGCGGCATGAGGGAGGTGGATCTCCGCCCGAGCCAGCCGCACCCGAGGAGCCACGGCTCGACGGACATGGACCCGGCAGGTCGCACGCAGCAGGCGAAGGCGCACCGCTACTACAAGGAGATGGGCGAGCTCACGCGAGACGTCACCTTCCGCGAGGGGGTGCGGCGCCTGATCCTGGCAGGGCCCACGGAGGTGACGTCCGCCTTCCGCGAGGTGTTGCCGAACGAGCTCAAGGACCGCGTCGTCGCCGAGGAGCCCATCGAGCTCGGGGCGCCGGAGGGCGAGCTCCTCGACAGGCTCGAGGCAGTCCGCGAACGGGCCGAGTTCGAGCGCGAGAAGGAGCTGCTGGCGGAGATCCGGGAGACCGGGGTGCGCGGCCCGGATGAGACCATCGCTGCCCTGCAGGAGGAGAACCGGGTCTACCACCTCGCCGCCCTCTGGAAGCTCGAAGGCGAGACGCGCTGGTGCGACAACGACGGGCTCGCCATCCGCGACGCGACGGCCGAGGAGTGCCCCTTCTGCGGCCAACAGACGCGCGTCAGACCCCTCGTCGACGTCCTCGTCGACCTCGCTGCCGCGCGCGGCGCCCGCCTCGACTTCGTGCGCGGCGAGAACGAGAACGCCGACACCCTGCGCGACGAGTTCGGGGGCGTTGCAGGCCTCACCCGCTTCTAGAAGCCGGGGCGCCGCGGGCGGCATCTGCCCCAAGACAGAGAAGTACACGCTTCTTAAAAAATTTGCACAATCCGTCTGGCGGTTCGACACGTCTGCTGTTACGATGCCCGCATGGGTGAGCGGTCACGGCTTATGAAGAGCAGGCGTCGCGCGAGGCTCTATGGCTTTATCGCGATCTCCTTGCTTGCCTTCATCGGCGCGCTCGTCTTGGGCCTGAGCGTCTTCGGGATAGACCTCCTGGGCACCGGGGACGGGCCGGTGGGCAGGGTGGAAGCCCCCGCGACGCCCGACTCGACCGAGCAGATGGAGCGGGCGGCCGAGGCGGAGGCAGCCTACGTGGCGCGCGCCAGGCAGGCGGCCGCGGAGGAGGCCAGGAAACAAGCGGCGGCCGAGAGGGCGGTCATCGCCGAGCGGCGCGCCTCCGAGAGGCGGGCCGAGGACAAGCCGGTGCCGACCGTCCCAGCGGACACCACCATGTATTTGACGATACCGGCGATCGGGCTCTACGACGTCCCGGTCCTCGAGGGGACCTCGGAGGCTGTCCTGTCGCAAGGCGTCGGTCACGTGCCCGGCACCGGCTTCCCGTGGGTGGAGGGCTCCAACACCTACATAGCCGGCCACCGTCTCGGCTACCCTGGCACTGTGAGCGACCGCGTCTTCTACGACCTCCCGAGCCTGGCCGTGGGGGACGAGGTCATCCTCGAGGACTCGCTTGGCCAGAGCTACACCTACAGGGTGAGCGAGTTCCTCGAGGTCGCGCCGACGGACCTCTCGGTGACGGCGCCGACCGGCAACGACATCGTCTCCCTTCAGACGTGCATCGAGAACTACGGCGACTACTGGACCGAGGGCCCCAACTGGCTGGCCCGCTACATCGTCCGCGCCGAGCGCGTCTAGCCATACTCGAGGCTCCTATCCCGGTTCCACCCCGCGGGTGATGCGGCACGTCCGCGAGCGGGCGACCACGATGCGCTGGTAGGCGAGAGCGTCTGATAGAGTTGCGGGCGTGATCGGCTACGAGGAGGTGTGGGAGCGGTTCGTGCGCGAGCGCCGGCTGGAGTTCGGGGGACACACCGACCCCTCCTGGCGCGACGGGCACTCGCTCTCGGCCTCGTTCGTGATCCCCGTCGAGGCATCGCGCCTGCGCGGTCGGCTTGACCCCTTGAGGGACGCGCTGCGCCCTTTCCCCTTCGTCTCCCTACACCCCGACCACTTCCTGCACCTCACGCTAATGCCTCTCGGGTTCCTCGCGGAGGAGCCCCGGGCGGACGACGAGATCTCCCGCGAGGGGCTCGAGGGGCTCGAAGCCGACGCCCGGCAGGCCCTCTCGGGCTACCCGGCCTTCTCCGTCCGGCTCGCCAACCTCAACGCCTTCCCGGGAGCGGCGTTCGTCGAGGTACGAGACGGCGGGATGCTCGAAGAGTTGCGAGACGCGCTCCGCGAGGGCTGCGCCCTCGATAAGCCCTCCGGTCCCCCACACCTGACCCTAGCCTACTTCCAGGCGCCGGACGGCTCCCCGGCCCCCGAGGATCTCATCTCCTCCGTTGCCCGCTACAGAGACTGGCCCGTCGGGGAGCTCGCGGTCGAGAGCGTGCAGTTGACGCTCCTCGACCTCCACGTCGAATACCCTGAGCCCGATATCCTGGCGGAGATATCGCTAGAAAGGTAAGGCTTCAGGCTTCAGGCTTCAGGTAATTTGCTGAAGCCTGGCCCATATCTATGGCGCGTAGCACCTTCGGCGTGAGCAGCCAGCGGAGTTCGGCAGCTCCTGGCGTGGGAGCGGCCTCGAAGCGGATGCAGGCCACGCCGCCTTTTTTGAGCGTGATCTCTACCCCGTTCGCCTCGCCGGTGAGCAGGTACGCGGCGAGCTCGTGCAGGCCGGGCCTGTGCCCGACGACGGCGACGGACGCCGCCTCGGCGTAGGAGAGCAGCTCCTGCGCGGCCTTCTCGGGGGGGAGGGTAGGCTCGAGCACCGGCGAGGATTCCGGGGCGGGCCAGGAGTCGAGCTCGCAGAGTATCTGCGCCGTCCGCCACGCCCGCTCGTAGGGGCTGCTGAGGACGACGTCTACCCGCGGGGCGAGCCTGATGAGACCGCGCGCGGCGTGCCTGAACTCGTCCTCGCCCTCGGGAGTGAGGGGACGCCTGCTGTCGTCGGGCCAGCGGTCGGGGTCGCGCCCGAAGGCCGCGGCGTGACGGACGAGGTAGACGTCCAAGCCTTACTTTCCTCCGGCCTTCTTCCGTATGGCCTTGCGGAGCCTCTTCCACGGCTTGCCGCCTTCGAGGGCCCTGAGCAGCCCGGACCCGAGGAAGTTGGCCCTGATCTCCGCCGCCTCGCGGGCGTAACGCTCGGCCATGGCGCCGAGGGAGAAGGCCACGCGTGGCGGCAGGTCCCCCGAGACGCCGAGCTCCCTCATCAGCTCTGCCGCGACGATGAGGTCCTGGTGGTCGCCGAGGTCGTCCTGGACGTCCTTGAGCAGCTGGACCATCCTCTCGGCCGGCTTGCCGTAGATCCCCCGCAGCGGCTCAAGGGCGTAGCGCAGCCTCTTGCCCTTTTTCCTGAGATCGTGGAAGTCCTCTGGCGGCGAGTCCCCGGCCAGGGCTTCGACGGCCTTGCGGACCTTCTTGTGGCGGCGCCTCACGAGGCCGGGGGCGACCTCCAGGATGGGCCCGGCGGGCGCCGGGCTGCGTCCGCGCCGCAGCGTGCCCGAGAAGCTGGCGACGAAGCGCTCGTAGCGGTCGGAGTCGAGGACCTCCAGCATGCCCCGCCGGGCCTCGGCTCGCCGCTCCCCGAGCGCGGCGAAGACCTCGTCCAGAGCTTCCCAATTCCTCGACGCCTCTGCGGCGAGCCGCTCGAGGTGGACGTCGAGGTCGCGCACCTCCCCCAGGGCGCCGGCGAAGAAGCGCAGGTCCCTCTCGTAGCGCTCGGCCCGCTTGGGCAGAACCTCCCTGTAGAGCTTCAGCGCCGCCCTCAGGCGCCGGGTGGCGACGCGCATGTCGTGCAGCTCTTCGGGGTCCTCGCCGAGCCGGACGCCGGGCTCGTGGGCCAGCATCGTCGCGAAGTGGCGGCGCAGGACCGAGAACGCTACCTCGCCAGCCGGCATGGAGCCGTCTACCTCCGTCGGCCCGAGGTCCGGCGCGACCGCCGGGGCCAGGCCGGCGGCGGAGAGCCCCACCCCGAACTTCGACCTGTCCGTGGGGCGCAGCTCCAGCGAGCCCCGCATCCCTTCCACGAAGCCGGCCACCTCGTCGTAAGGTTCGGCGCCTTCGTCCGAGATCTCCACCTCGACGCGGCTCAGGCGGGCCTCCCCTTCGCCGCCCGAGAACTCCGACTCGTCGAGCGAGACCTCGGCGAGAACGGCGCCCCTCTCGCGACGGCGGATGCCCCCCAGGGCATCGACCCTGACCTCTTCGGCGGAGAGGGAACTCTCCTCGGAGCCCTCCTTGCGGCGGATGTCCCCCTCCGGCCCGACCACGACACCGCCAGATAGGCCGTCGGGCTCTGCGGGCTCGCCCCCGGGCCGCAGCTCGAAGACCCTGCGGCGGGTGCGGACCTCGAAGAGCCGGCGCAGATCCCGGCTGCCCGCGAGGAGGAGGCGGAGGCGCTCTCCGACAGGACCGCGGGCTTTCTTCAGGCTCTTGAGGCCGCCGCTCTCTAGCGGCTCGGAGATCTCGCGTCGCCTCTTGAGACCACCGTCGTCGGGCGGCGCGAGGGACTTCATAGTCGCCTCGACGCGCTCGCCGTCGCGCCGGACGCGCAGCGCGTAACCCGCGCGGTAGAAGCGCCAATCCTCCGTGTCGTAGTAGGCGTCGGTCACCTTCTTCGTCTCTGCGGGGGCCACACGCAGACCATAGGCGAAAGGACGCTCCTCCAACCACCCCTCCACAGATTCGAGGTCGGTGGCGTCGAATTGCCACTCGATCTCCTGGTGGTCGAGCGTCTGTTCTTGCACGGTCTGTCGATCACCTCGGATTACAGCTTGCGGGGTGAGGCGGGCCATCGTAGCACCGGCTCCAATGGGGGTCAATACGTTCGATGTCCGTGGCCACTTATGTTGAAGACGCGCCGGCGCACACATATATTCGGCGGATAATCTAGCTCCGGGGGTGGTGTGCGTGTCCGAGCTGACTATCTCGTACGGTGAGATCCTGGTGCGGCTCCTGGTCACCGCCGCGCTGTGCGGCGTGATCGGGTTCGAGCGCGAGACGCGCGACCAGTCTGCGGGGTTCAGGACGCACATCCTCCTGGGCCTCGGCGCCGCGCTGTTCACGCTGGTCTCGGCCCACGGGTTCACGGCGTTCACCGAGGTCGCCGTCGAGAGCGGCGGGCGCGGGATACAGTTCGACCCCACGAGGATCGCGGCCCAGATAGTCACGGGCATCGGCTTTCTGGGCGCGGGCGCGATCATCCGCCAGGGCATGGATGTCCGGGGGCTCACCACGGCCGCGAGCCTGTGGGCCGCCGCGGCGATCGGGATGGCCGCCGGCGCGGGATACTATTTCGGCGCCGCGGCCACGACCGTGGTGGTCGTCGCCGTGCTCTACCTGCTGCGCGAGGTAAGAAACGCCCTGCTCGCGCGGTTCAGGACGGACTTCGGGGTGCTGACCGTCGACTACTCGGTGCAGGGTCGCGGCATAAACGAGGTAACCGAGGCGCTCGAGAACCATGGCGTCCAGATCCGGAGCCTCGGCGCCGAGCTCGAAGGTGGAAGGTCCCGCTACACCCTCCAGCTCCGTATCCCGCCGCGGCGCGGCGTGCAGCAGGCGCTAGAGGAGGTATCCGCGCTCCCCGGCGTCGAGCGGGTGAGCGTGACGGGGCTGCGCGAGGTCGAATAGGCTTCAGGTTTCAGGTCTGATTGCTGATGCCTGAAGCCTAGAAACCTTCTTCCAGCAGGAGCGCCTGGCTGTCGAGGGGTTCCTCGTCCTCCCCCGGCCACAGCCGCTCGAAGGAGCCGTCCGGCTTCAACTCCCAGGCGTTCGCGGTGTCGGCGAGCTGGAGCTCGAGGAGGCGCCTGACCTTGTCGCGGTGGCGCTGCTCGCGCAGGGGGAAGAGTTGCTCGACCCTGCGGTCCAGGTTGCGCTGCATCAGGTCGGCCGAACCGAGGTAGATCCTCTCCCCCGCTCCCTCCCCGAAGGCGAGGGCGCGGGCGTGCTCCAGGAAGCGTCCCACCAGCGAGACCACCCGGATGTTCTCGCTGACGCCTTCGAGGCCCGGCCTCAGGCAGCAGATGCCGCGCACGATCAGGTCTATCCTGACCCCGGCCTGCGACGCCTCGTAGAGCGACTCGATGATCCGGGGGTCGGTGAGCGAGTTCATCTTGCCGGTGATCCTGGCCGGCTCCCCGTT
>DATACV010000159.1:0-4365 GCA_036258875.1 Rubrobacteraceae bacterium | reverse complement strand
GGCGTCTACCTCTCGATGGGCATCCTCTCCGCCTTCACCGAGAACATGACGATCGGCCGCGGCTTTATCGCCCTTGCGGCCCTGATCTTCGGCCGCTGGAACCCGATCGGGGCCGCAGGCGCGGCCCTCCTCTTCGGCTTCGGTCTGGCCGTTACCTTCCAGGCGCCGCAGGAGGCCATCCCCCTGGAGTTCATCCAGATGATCCCATACATCCTCACCATCGTCGCCCTCGCCGGCTTCGGCGGACGCGCCATCGCCCCCGCTGCCATCGGAAGGCCCTACCGCAAGGAGTAGCGGACCACCAGACCGCAGGCGATAAGCAAGGCCCCCGCCGCCAGCGCCGCCGCGCCGCCCGTGTCCGGAAGGGCCGGCAGGCCATCATCAGCCGGGCCTTCGGCCAGGATAACGATCCTGCCGGCGACCCCCCTCGTGGGATACGACTCGGCGACGGGACCGTCGTACGTGGCCTCTACCATCTGCCCGACTCGCAAGACCTCGAAATCCACGGGCGCCAACTGACCGTCTCGCTGCTCGAGGATCTCCGTCTCCTCCGTCACGGCAAACTCGCCCTTGGCCGAACCGGACTCTTCGGACGGGTCCTCCTCGACGAGCACGACCTCCGCGCTGCGGCTGACCTCCGTGACGACGCCCCGGA
This sequence comes from Rubrobacteraceae bacterium, assembly GCA_036258875.1. Classification (GTDB taxonomy): domain Bacteria; phylum Actinomycetota; class Rubrobacteria; order Rubrobacterales; family Rubrobacteraceae; genus JALYGY01. Next base: position 3,710 of record DATACV010000159.1, on the reverse strand, counting down.
CGCCGTTCTCTGGGGACTGCGCAAGCGCCAGCGGCGCGAACGTTACCCCTAGCACCCCGAGCAGAGCCAGCCAGCCCGCGCGCCACAGCCCGACCTTCACGATCCGAACCCCCGGCCTAGAACCCGATCTTCCTGTCTTTGCCCTTCTCCGTCCGCGGCTTCTCGGGCGGGTCCTCCGTCCCTTCCGACTCGAAGTACTCGACGCCGCCGAGCAGCATCCGCGGCTCCACCTCGAGCCCAGCGGCGAGCTTGCGGATCGTGGACGGGTAGGCCCTGCGCTGGCCGGTCTCCAGCTTGGAGATCGTGTCCCGCGCCACCCCACTCCTCGCCGCCAGGTCCTCCTGGCTCATCACCGCCCGCCGCCGCAGGTCCCGCAACCACGGAAGGTCCATTCCCGCCTCCTTCAAAACACTACAGCAGTGCTACCCTCCAGTATAACGTGTCGGCTGCTTCGGGAGGCTATTGAAGATGAGCGTGGACCCCAGGCTGGTCGTTCCCTACGTTATAGAGCAGAGCCCGCGCGGGGAGCGGTCGATGGACATCTACTCGCGGTTATTGAACGATAGGATCGTCTTCCTCGGGACGCCGGTCGATGATGCGGTTGCGAACGCGATCATCGCGCAGCTGTTGCACCTGGACAGCGAGGACCCCGAGCAGGACATCAACGTGTACATAAACTCCCCCGGCGGTAGCGTCACGGCCGGGCTGGCCGTCTACGACACCATGCGGTTCGTCAACGCCGACGTGGCGACTACGGCTTTAGGGATGGCGGCTTCGATCTCCGCGGTGTTGCTGGCGGCGGGGACGAAGGGGAAGCGCAACGTGTTGCCGAACACGCGCGTCCTGTTGCACCAGCCGTGGGTCCAGGGGGGGCCGGGTGGGCAGGCCTCCGACGTGGAGATACAGGCCAGGGAGCTCGTGCGCACCAAGCGGCGCATGAACGAGATCCTGGCCGAGGCGACCGGGCAGTCCTTCGAGAAGGTCGAGCGCGACACCGACCGCGACTACATAATGGGGGCGGAGGAGGCCGTCGAGTACGGCGTCGTGGACCGCGTCGTGAGTCCGAGGGAGGGCGTGGCGGCCCGGTAGGGGGCGAGACTGGGGATGAACCTGATCCACGAGTACATACGCCACCGGCGGGGCTACTCCTTCGCCGCGGGGTGCTGCTGGATCCGCATCTACGAGGGCGAGGGAGGCGACGCACCCGTGGTCGTCTGCGAGGAGCTGCCGGGGGCGGGAGGAGCGGGCGTGGCTGAGATGGCCGAGCAGCTCGCGGCGGAGGTGATCCTGGAGCACTTCGCCGGCGGCCTGCCTGAGCTACCGCGCCCGGTGCTCTGGATCGAACACCGTCCCGCCCGCCGGCGCGGCCCGGGCCGCTTCGCGCTCCTGACCTTCCCCTCCTACCGTCCCCGGCCCGCGGGCGCCGGCTTCGTGCGGCGTATGACCCTCGGCGGCACCCCGCGCCGCGAGCCCCTCACCCCCGGCGAGGTCGCCCTTCTGACGGGTGGGGAGGCCGGAAGATAAGAGTACTCGTCGTCGGCGGCACGAACTTCATCGGGCCGCACGTGGTGCGGCGGCTGGCCGCCGCCGGCAACGAGGTAGTCGTCTTCCACCGGGGCCGGAGAGGGGCGGACCTGCCGGACGGAGTCGGGCGGATCACGGGCGACCGGAGAGACTTGTGGAGTTATGCCGGCGGGCTGCGGCGCCTCGCGCCCGAGGTGGTGCTCGACATGATCCCCATGAACGAGAGGGAGGCGAGGCAGCTCGTAGGGGTGTTCAGGGGCGTATCGCGGCGGCTCGTTGCCCTCAGCAGCCAGGACGTCTACCGGGCCTACGACCGTGTGACCCGCAGGGACCCCGGGCCGCCGGACCCGATCCCCCTCACAGAGGATTCTCCGCTGCGCGAGAGGCTCTACCCCTACGAGCGCGAGGGCGTCGAGGACTACGAGAAGATCCTGGTCGAGAGGGTGGTCATGGGGACCCCCGACCTGCCTGGCACCGTCCTGCGGCTGCCCGCGGTTTACGGCCCCGGAGATTACCGGCACCGGCTCTTCGAGTACCTCAGGCGGATGGACGACGGGCGGCCCGCCGTCCTTCTCGGGGAGGGCATGGCCTCGTGGCGCTGGACGCACGGCTACGTCGAGGACGTGGCCTCGGCCATCGCCCTTGCCGTCACGGACGAGCGCGCCGCGGGGCGCGTGTACAACGTGGGGGAGGAGGATCCCCCGCCGTGGGCGAGGTGGGTGCGCGGGATCGGGGACGCCGCAGGTTGGGACGGCGAGGTAGTGGTCGTCGCCGACGACCGCCTTCCGGGGCACCTCGACTGGGGACTCGACACACGGCAGCACTGGGTCGCGGACACGAGCCGCATCCGGCGGGAGCTCGGTTACAAAGAGATGCTCTCGCGAGAGGAGACGCTCCGGCGGACGGTCGAGTGGGAGCGGGCGCACCCTCCCGACAAGGCAGACCCCGCCTCCTTCGACTACGCCGCCGAGGACGCGGCGCTCGCAGCCACGCGGGGCTAGAGAGCGTGCCGCGCCGGGAACCCTAGCGCCCGAACAGTCGCCGCCAGAGACCCTTGCGCTCCGAGGGTGGGTCCGGCGCTTCGGTCTGGCGTCTGAGGAGGTCTATGAGGATCTCGCGGTACAGGAGCTGGACCTCCATCCCGCCTTCGAGCCTCTCGGGCGGGGGGCTTAAAGCCACGTACTCGACCTCCTCGCCCTGGTACTCGAGGATCTCGATAAGCTCCCGCGCCGAGACCTCGCGGGGGCGCCTGTCGTCGCCGTACTCGCCGATGGAGGCCAGGAACGCCTCTGCCTCCTCCACCGAGTCGAAGAGCGGTATAGCCTCGTCTGACCCGTCGAGCACGATCGCTAGCAGCTCGTCTTCGACCTCGGGCCCGCCGACTACGACCACGTGTCTGGCGCTCGCGTCCACGGTACAACTGTACTAGAACGGTGGGCGAATAGGTTGCTCCTCTCGCAGGGCGAGCCTTTGAGGTTCTGAGTTCTTGAGGCATCGAGGTGTTAAGGCTTTGAGGGTAGTTAACCAGCGCCGCAAGAGCACCCCCTGAATACCTAAGAGCCTAAGAGCCTCAGAACCTGAGAACCTGAGAACCTCTCCTTGAAAAGACGCGGCGGGCGTTTATAGAATGAATCCGGATGTGACGTGAAAGGTACGAGTCTAGAAAGCTCGACCCATTCTCGAGGACGGTTATCGCCTTGACTACCCTGCCCGCGCCCGCCGCCGCCGCGCCGAGGATCTCCTCCAAGGATATGTGGCTAGTCTCGCCCTTCTACGACCTCGTCTTCATCATCTTCTCGAGCGTGCTGCTCGTCGTGCCGCACCTCTTCTCCCAGCTAGGCGGGTTCTCTAACGTCCTCGTCGACCTCGTCGTCACCGCCTTTATCGGCGGGCCGCACCTGTTCGCCACCTACACCATGACCTTCATGGAGCCGCATTTCAGGGAGCGTTACAGGCGCTACACGTGGGGGGCGCTCCTGATGCCGGTGATCGTCGTCTCGCTCGCGATCGTCAACCTCACGCTCCTCGTCACCATCTTCTTCTTCTGGGCCTCGGTGCACGTGATCCACCAGGCGGCGTACATCGCCGACTCCTACCGCTTCAAGGACCCGCGGGGCCGCGCCCCCAACCTCGCCCGCTGGCAGCTCGTCTCGCGGGTCATAGACTACGGGCTCCTCATGACGAGC
>DATACV010000158.1:0-11092 GCA_036258875.1 Rubrobacteraceae bacterium | reverse complement strand
CGGCGGAGACCCCCCCTTCGGCGGACGCCGCTACTCAGGTCACCGGCGCGTGTCGCAACTGATCACGCTCGGCACCCCTCACCTCGCGGTCGAAGGCAAAAGTCTCAACCTTATTAATAGGGTTAATGAACTCTTCCCCGGCGCCCTGCACGAGCCGGCGGGCCTCGGGTACCTCTCTGTTGCGGGCGCTGCTGCCGACGGCGCGAGCTCCGTCCGCGCGCGCAGGAGGTACGAGCGCTTCGTCGAGGATGGGCGGGTGCCTGGCGACGGGGTAGTGCCGGTGGGATCTGCGCTGCTGCCAGGTTCGGAGACGCTGGTCCTCGACGGCGTCTACCACAACGGGTTCTACGGGCGGTGGTACGGCTCGGACCGGGAGTCGGTCGAGCGCTGGTGGCCTGAAGGATTGCGTCCGAACGCGAGCCTCGTGGGTGAGCGGCGTGCATAGCGGGCTCCGAACGCCGTCGCGTAAGGTCGGAAGAGGCGAAGATGCCGGCTGACGAGCCTCGTGGCACCGACGAGCGGGGGTGGGAGGTCCACGAGGCCACCCCTGACGCCTTGAGGGGCGCGATGCGCCTCTTCCCCACGGGCGTCACCGTCGTCACCTCGGGCCAGGAAGAGCGCGCGGAGGGGATGACGGCGAACGCCGTGGTCTCGGTCTCCCTGGACCCGCTGCTCTTCCTGGTGAGCGTCCACAAAGAGGCCCGCCTCAACCCCCGCATCCGCGAAGAAGGCTACTTCGCCGCCAACATCCTGGCCGCGGACCAGGAAGGGTTGTCCAGGCTGTTCGCCTCGCCGGAGCGGTCGAGCGGGTTGCCGGCGATACGTTCTCTGGGCGGGGGTTACGGCTCGACCGGGGCGCCGCTCGCGGCCGGGGCGCTCGCCGTGATCGAATGCGAGCTGGAGGCCGTCTACCCCGGCGGCGACCACGACCTGTACGTCGGGAGGGTAGTGACCGTCAGGATGGGCGACACGCGCAGGGACCCCCTGATCTACCACGAAGGCGGGTACACCAGCCCGAGGCCGGTCCAACGCCCCGGCGAGGTCGGCGCGTTCGTGGACTCCGTCCGCGGCTTCGACGCGCGTCTGCAGCGTCTCAAAGACCGCAGGCGCCGTTAGCCCGGGTGTTCGGCGAGCACCTCCTCCCCGTGGTCCGGCCCCGGCCTTCGGATGCCGCGGGCCTCGTCTACGCCGGGGGGATCGACGCCGACGGCGTGATCCTGGGCGGAAAGGTACGCTCCCCCGCTTCCGGGGGGACCTACGAGGTGAAGAACGGCTACCTCGACCTGCTCGAGAACCGCCTCGGCGCGGCCAACGTCGCCAACCTCGGCAACTATCTCCCTGGCGCCGGGCGCGGTTACGAGCCCCTCTGGCGCGTCCGCTCCCTGACCCTGCTAACCGGCGAGCCCTTCTCGACGGAGCGGGAGCTCAGAGTCATCTCGGAACTGGTCGGTGTAGAGCGCGGCGGCCGCTACCTCGACCTCGGGTGCTCCGCGGGGCTGTACACGCGCGGCCTCGCCCGCGTGCTCGGCGACCGGGGCGACGTGGTGGGCATAGACATCTCCCCCTCCATGCTCGGGGAGGCGGCCCGCCGCGCCCGCGAGGCGGGCGTAGCGCCCTCCTTCGTCCGGGCCGACGCCCACCATCTGCCGTTCGCCGACGCCAGCTTCTCGGGGGCCGTCTGCGGCGGCACGCTGAACGAGCTCGGGGACCCGGCCCGCGCCCTGCGCGAGACCAGGCGCATCCTCGAGCCGGGAGGGCGCCTCGCCGTCATGGGCATCCTCCGCTCCCGAACCCTTCGCGGGCGTCGCCTGCAGCGCCTCCTCTCCGCCGGCGGCATCCGGTTCTTCGACCCCGACGAGCTGCGTAGCATGCTCGACCACGCGGGCTTCGATCCCGACTCGCCGCGGACACACGGCGCCGTCTTCTTCGCGGGGGCGACGCGCAGGGGTTGATCTATCAGGCATCAGCAGGCAGGTTCCGTACCGGTGACCGGAAGACGGCACCCTCTCGCAGACGCGTACGCACCGCCTCTGTAGGGCTTTCGACCGCGGAAGAAGGTCTCGCCAACTACCCCTGATGCCTGAAGCCTTGCGAAGCGCCATAGAACGGCACGCCGCAACGGAGGATGACGTTGGAGTAGGGCGAGGCCTCGCCGGTGCGGACCACGAGCTTCGCCCCGGCGACCATGCGCTTGAGCTCCTCGTGCGGGATGAAGCCCAAACCCGGCAGATTGGCAGTGAGAAGCTCGTGGGGGCGAGGATTCCTCTCGACCTCCTCGGCGGCGGTGGCTCCCGCGAGCTTCGCGTTGATGATGCCGCTACTCTTCACAGCCTCTCCACCACCTCGGGGGTCGGGAGCGCTCCCTGGGCACCCTCCTTCGTGACGGCCGCGGACCCCGCTCGCACGGCGTAGGCCACCGCCTCTTTGAGCGTCGCTTCGCGGGCTAGCTGCGTCGCCAGGGCGCCGACGAAGGCGTCGCCCGCGCCTGTCGTGTCCACCACGTCCACCCTCGGGGCGGCGAGGTGTTCGACGGCTCCGTTCTGCGCGAAGACGGCTCCGGCCTCTCCGACCGTGATCACGGCCGACCGCGGACCTAAAGTGAGGAGCTCCGGGGCGGCAGAGAGGGCTCCCTCGACCCCCTCGACCTCGCCCCCGAGCAGGAACGCCGCCTCGTGCTCGTTCACGACCAGGGGGTCCAGCTTCTCCAGCAGCCCGCGAGGAACCTCGAAGGTGGGCGCCAGGTTAACCAGAGATCGCGTGCCCTTCTCGGTAGCGATCTCGACCGCCCGCAGCACGGTCTCCACCGGGATCTCCATCTGGGCGACGAGAACTCTGGCGTCGCCGATGGCCTCGGAGACGGCGTCTACGTCCTCGGGGGTGAGGCTCCGGTTCGCGCCGGGCGCCACGGTGATGGCGTTCTCTCCGTCGGGCGTGACGGTTATGAAGGCGGCGCCGGTGGAGACGTCAGACACTCTCTCGACAAGGCTCGTGTCTACCCCCTTCTCTTCGAGGGCCTGCACGAGGGTCTCGCCGAACTCGTCGTCGCCCACCCGGCCCAGGATCGTCACGGAGGCGCCGAGCAGGGCTGCGGCCGCCGACTGGTTCGCACCCTTGCCGCCGTTGTGCGTGGAGAGCTCGGCGCCTGTGACCGTCTCGCCCGGCCGGGGGCGGCGCTCGACCTTCAGGACGAAGTCCTGGTTTATGGACCCGAGCACGAAGACGTCGGTCACCTCCCTACTCCTTCCCCCTGCGCAGGCGCTCCACCAGTCGCTCGGCGGCCCTGTAGCAGAGCGCCCACATCGTGAGCGTCGGGTTGACGCCGGGGCAGGTCGGGAAGACCGCCCCGCTGAAGACGTAGAGGCCCAGGGTGTCGTGGACGCGCAGCTCGGGGTCTACTACCGAGGAGGCGGGGTCTTCGCCCATGCGGCACCCGCCGAGGTCGTGGCTGCTGCACACGCCGCGGAAGCGCGGACCGCGCCAGGTCTTCGTGGCGCCCATGGCGCGCAGTATCTCCTCGCCTTTGGCCTCTATCCACTCGGCCAGGCGCCGCTCGTTCTCCCTGAGGTCGCAGGTGATCCGTACCAGGGGGAGCCCGAGACCGCTGCGGTCGCGGTAGCGGGGGTCGAGGTCGAGGAAGTCGGTGGTGTAGGAGAGCGACTCGGGCTGCAGGCGGACCGCGCAGACGTGCTGCCACCCGCGCAGGTGGTCTTTGTAGCCCTTCCCCCAGCTCGGGACGTCGGGTGGTAAGCCCTCGCGGCTGATCTGGATCGGCAGCGCCTGGTTCTCGACGTTGGGGGTGGCCCCGCCTACGAAACCGTGGGAGACCGAGTCGAAGTCAGCGGCTATGAAGTCGTCGAGGCTCCACATCTGCGCAGCCGGCCCGGTGTGCTTGTTGAAGACCGTGTCGGGGAAGTAGCCGTAGACGTCGGCCCACATCTTGGTCATGAAGTGCTTGCCGAGCTGTCCTCTGTCGTTCCCGAGGCCGCTCTGGTGCTTCTGGTCCCCCGAGAGCAGCATGAGCCGCACGTTCTCGAAGGTGTAGCCGCAGAGGATCACGGCGCGCGCCTCCTGCACTCGCCTCTCACCGCCAGCGTCCACGTACTCGACGCCGCTCGCGCGCCCTTCCGCGTCTGTGAGGACGCGAACGACCCTGCAGTGGGTGCGCAGCTCGAAGTTGCCGGTCGCTAGCGCCTCCGGGACGGAGGTGAGGGCGGGGTGCCAGCGTTCGTCGTTCAGGGGACCGAACCCGCCGCTCCACGCGCAGTAGGTCGTAGCAGGGTACCCGTTGTACGGCTCGCTGTTCACCGCAACCGGCGTCGGGTAGGGGTGGAGCCCCATCTCCCTCGTCGCCCTGCTGAAGATTTCGCTCGTGCGGAAGGGTCTCAAGGGGGGTAGCGGGTACGGCTCCCTGCGTGGGACGAAGGGGTTGTCGTCGTTGCCGGCGACCCCGATCAGGTACTCCACCTTGGTGTAGTAGGGCTCGAGGTCGTCGTAGGTGACGGGCCAGTCGGCCAGGGTGTGCCCCTCGGGCAACACCCCTTCGCCGAAGCTCTCGCGCACGTGGGTCAGGTACTCGAAGTGGTGGGGGTGGCAGCGCCTGAGAGCGCCTCCCCAGTGGATCACCGAGCCGCCGATGCCGTTCATCATGCGCCCGAGGGAGAAGGTCGCCTCCCTGGTGGGCTCGCCCTCGTTGCGCCGCCACCGCGGCGTCTCGCTCAGGAACTTGGGGCCCATCTCGCCCCTGCAATAGTACGCGGACCCGAGCTCGTCGGGCAGGAAGTCGTGCCTGGTGCGCCAGGGCCCGGCCTCCAGGCCGACCACGCGCAGCCCCGCGCTGGCGAGTACTGGCGCTACCACGCTCCCCATCGCACCCACGCCGACCAGCACGACGTCGGCGGGACCGGTCGGGGGCTCCGCGCCTTTCTGCGGGTCGTACCCGGGGATGTCTACCGGCTCGCTCGGGGAGCCGCCGAGGGCGTAACCCACATCCTCTAGCGACTGGATGATCCCACCCTTCGTAACGGGCTCCTCGGAGAGGTTCTCCTCGGCGGAGTTCTCGAGCCAGATCCCAGGATGTCCCAGGAACCTCCAGCCGAGCTTGTCCCGGTTTCCGCCGTGAGCGGGGTCGGCGAAGAGCCCCTCCTGCAGGTGGGCGCGCAGCATGTCGAAGAACTCGCGCTGCCGGGGGACGTTGAAGTTCGGTAGCTTCTCGTGCTCGAGGTCCGAGAGCAGGGCGTCCTGCCCTTCGACAGAGCACGCGGCGAAAGGCACGCCCGAGCGCCTTCGGGCGGCGAGGTCGAGCGCCGCGAGGCCGAGCCGGTAGGCTTCGGCCCTGTCCCTGTACGCGCCCGACAGAGAGCGGTCGAGGTAGGCTACGACCCCGATCCCGGTCGCCCCGGGTCCGTTCTCGTCCGCCGGGAAGAGACGCTCGAAGACGGCCGCTGCGACCCGCGCCTCGTAGGGGGTCAGGACCAACAGGGCAGGTGTTTGTCCCTCCATGCGCGGCTCCCGTTCTATACCAAGTACTAGGGATGAAGCTCGGCCGGCGTGCCGAAGCCCTCGTAGTGCAGGTAGACAGTCTTGCGGCGCAGGTAGCGCTCGTAGCCGTACGGCCCGTCGTCGCCGCCCATGCCGGAGAGCCGGTACCCGGTGTGGAAGCCCTGGAGCTGCTCGGGGCCTATCTTGTTGACGTAGATCTCGCCGAAGTCTATGTCGTCTATCGCCCGCATCGCCCTGTGCAGGTCGGAGGTGAACACGTAGGCGCTCAGGCCGTAGGGCGAGTCGTTGGCGAGGCCTACTACCTCGTCGAAGTCGTCGAAGGGCTGTATCGGGAGCACGGGCCCGAAGACCTCGCGCTGCACGATCTCCATATCGTTCGTCGTCCCTGTGATGACCGTCGGCTCGAACCAGTATCCCCTCTCGAACTCCTCCCCTTGCGGGCGCCCGCCGCCAAGTACTACCTCGGCCCCCTGCTCGACGGCTCCCTGCACGAGCGCCTCCACCTTCTCGAGCTCGGGCCTGTTCACCTTCGGGCCCATCTGCACGTCATCGCGCGTGGGGTCTCCCATTCGCAACGCCGAGGCCGCCTCGACGAAGCGCTCGACAAACTCGTCGTAGACGGCGCGCTGGACGTAGGTGCGCTCGTTGCAGGTGCAGACCTGCCCGCAGTTCCAGAACCGGGCGTCCACAGCGTTCTCGACCGCCGATCTGACGTCGGCGTCCTCGAGGACTATGAAAGGCGCCTTCCCGCCAAGCTCCAGCGAGACCGGGGTTATGTTCTCGGCGGCGGCAGCGAGGATCTCGCGCCCGCCGCGCACCGAGCCGGTCATGCTCACCATCCGGGTTATGGGGTTCCGGACCAGCGCGTCGCCGACCGTGCGCCCGGCGCCGGTCACGACGTTCACTACCCCGGGGGGCACGCCTGCCTCCTCCAGCACCCCGGCGAGCGCGAGCGCCGAGAGCGGCGTGTCCTCGTGGGGCTTGAGCACTATCGCGTTGCCGGCCATTATCGCGGGGGCGACCTTCCGGGCGAAGAGCGCCGCGGGGTAGTTCCAGGGGATGATGCCAACGACCACGCCGTAGGGCACCGACCTGACGAGGAGGTGCTCGTTCGGCTCGTCCGGGGCGAACATGGTCCCCACCTGGGCACGCTCGAAGGTGGAGTAGTAGTCGAAGAAGCCCGCGGCGGCGTCACCCACCTCACCGCGTGCCTCGGTTATGGTCTTGCCCTGCTCCGCGACGACGAGGCGGGCGAGCTCCTCCTTGCGCTCCCGGATCGCCTCGGCGACGGCCCGCAGCACGGCGCCCCGCTCGGGGCCGGTCTTGCGGGCCCAGGCCCTCTGGGCCGTCCGGGCCGCCTCGAGCGCCAGCTCGACGTGGTTCGCGTCCGCCTCCGGGACCTCGGCGATCGTCGATTCGTCGGCGGGGTTTATCACGGGCCGCGAGTCTTCCGCAGTAACCCAGGAGTCGCCGATGAGCATCGCGGGCTCCCGCCCTAGGACGGTTCTTATATCCAAAGCTTGACCTTTCAGAGGGTACGTCTGCGGGTAAGGTAGATCTGGATCGTCACCACCACGATCAGGAACGCGCCGCTCGCCATCTGCTGGGTGTACGAGCTCAGGGTTCCTACCTGGTTTATGAGGTTCTGGAGCACGCCGAGAAGGAGCACGCCGATCAGCGACCCGCTCATCGTGCCGTATCCCCCCGTGAGCAGCGTGCCGCCGACCACCACGGCGGCTATGGCGTCGAGCTCCCACGCGGCCCCCACCACCGGCTGGCCTGCCGAGAGGCGGGCCGCGAGCAGGGCCCCGGCCAGACCTGCCAGAGCGCCGCTCACGGTGTAGGCGATGATCTTGGTCCGGTCTACGGCGACCCCCATGAGCTGGGCGGCGTCCTCGCCGCCGCCGATGGCGAAGATGGCCTGCCCGTAGCTGGTGCGGTTCAGGACGAGCGCCCCGACGGCGAACGCGAGGATCATTATGAAGATCGGCACCTCTATCCCGAGAACGTCGCCCCTCCCGAACCAGGTGAAAACCGGGGCGTCGGAGATGGGGATGGTCCTCTCGCCCGCGATGGCGAGCACCAGGCCGCGTACCCCGAGCAGGGCCGCCAGGGTGACTATGAACGGCGCCATCTTCGCCTTGGCGATAAGCACCCCGTTGAGCAGCCCGATAGCGCCGCAGGCGAGGACCGGGACTACGAGGGCGAGCGCCCCTGAGACCTGCACGCTGAAGGCCGCGAGCACCCCGCCAAGGGCGAGGAGGGAGCCGACGGAGAGATCGATGCCCTTGGAGATGATCACGAACGTCATCCCGACGGCGATCAGGCCGAGGAACGCGCTCTGCGCGACGATGTTCTCCAAATTCCTGAAGGTGAGGAACCGGTCGAACGCGAAGGCCGCGACGGCGACGACGAGCACCAGGACCACGAGCGCCCCGTGGCGCTGGAGCAGCGCGAAGAGGCGCTCGCCGCGGCCGGCCTTCTCCTCGGCGGCGGCCTCGGCGGTGGTTCCGGTCGGGTTGGCGACCACTAGACCGACCCCCTTCCCCTCTGGATGTAGACCGCGATCAATATGATGACGGCCTTGAGGATCTGGGCGTAGGTGAAGGGCAGGTCGTTCATGATGAACGTGGCAGTGATGACCTGCATCACGAGCGCCCCCATCACCGTCCCCGCGACGCTGACCTTGCCCCCCGAGAGGGGCGTTCCCCCGACGACCACGGCGGCGATGGCGTCGAGCTCGATCAGGATGCCGATGGTCGAGGGATCCCCGGCGCTCAGGCGCGCGGTGGCCAGGACGCCCGCGATGGTGGCGAGCGCGGCGCTGATCGCGTACACGGCGACGAGCACGGCCCGCACCGGGTGCCCGGAGAGGTAGCTGGCCGCACGGTTACCGCCGATGGCCAGGACGTAGCGCCCGAAAGTGGTACGCCTCACCACGAAGCCGACGATCAGGGCCAGCACACCGGCGATGATGACCGGGAGCGGTATCCCGAGCACCTCGGCCTGCCCAAGCGCCAGGAACGAGGGATCGCTTATGATCTGGAGCTGCCCGCCGACGAGGACCTGGGCGAGCCCCCGCCCCCCGACGAAGAGGGCCAGGGTAGCGATGATCGGCTGCATCCCGACGAACGCGACGAGGCTGCCGTTCAGCGCGCCGGCCAGGGTACCGACCACGAGCGCTATGAGGACCGCGACCGGCCAGCCGTACCCGATGTAGAGCGGCACTATCGCCGAGGCTATCGCCATCACGGAGCCCACCGAGAGGTCGATGCCCTCCGTCCCGATGACGAGCGCCATCCCCAGCGAGACTATGAGCACGGGGGCTACCTGTATGAGGAGGTTGAACAGCGTGGCCGTGGTGGTGAAGTTGGTGGTGAAGACCGCGTTGAAGAGAACCAGCAGCGCGAAGGCGACGTACACGCCGTTGTCGCGCGCCCAACCCAGGATCCTGCCCGCCTCGAAGGGTCGGGCCTCCGTCGTCGCCCTACTCACCCGCCTCCTCTCCGTTCTCTGGCGACCCGCCCTCCGCGAGCGCAGCCATGATGTTCTCCCCGCTTATCTCGTCGCCCGAGAGCGTCCCGACGACGGTCCCGTTCTTCAGCACCACGACGCGGTCGGAGCCCTCGACCACCTCCTCGAGCTCGGAGGAGATCATGACCACCCCGAGGCCGTCGTCGGCGAGCTCGTCGATGAGGCGCTGCACCTCGGCCTTGGCGCCCACGTCTATGCCGCGGGTGGGCTCGTCGAGGATGAGAACCTTCGGGTTCAGGCAGAGCCAGCGGGCGAGCATCACCTTCTGCTGGTTGCCGCCCGAGAGCTCGCCCACAGGCTGGTCGGGGCTGGAGGCCTTGATCCCGAGCCGCTCCATAAAGCGCTCGACGAGCTCGTTCTGAGCCTTCTCCGAGACCAGACCGGCCCGGGAGAGGCGCGGCATGGCCGCGGCCACTATGTTCTCCCTCACCGAGAGGCCGGGGATGATCCCCTCGGACCTGCGGTCCTCGGGCAGGAACGCGATGCCGGCCTTGATCGCCGCCGGCGGAGAGCCGGTCTTCACCTCATCGCCGTCCATCTCCACCTCCCCCGAATCGAGGGGCTGGGCGCCGAAGATGGCCTTGGCGGTCTCGCTGCGGCCGGCGCCGAGGAGTCCGGCCAGGCCGACGACCTCGCCGGGGCGCACATCCAAAGAGACCCCGTGCAGGACGTGGCGGCGGGTCAGGTCGCGCGCCCGCAAGACGGGCTCCCTGCCCACCTCGTGCTCCTCCCCGAAGCCGGTGGCGTGGCCCTCGACCTCGGCGAGCTCGCGGCCGAGCATGGTGGCTATGAGCTGGAGCTTCGAGAGGTCGGCCAGGTCGCCCGTGTGCACGAGCTTGCCGTCGCGCAGCACCGTGACCCTCTCGCAGATCTCGTAGAGCTCGTCGAGGTGGTGGCTAACGTAGACGACGCCAACGTCCTCGTCGCGCAGCTGTCGGATCACGCCGAAGAGTTTCTCGACCTCGCGCGCCTCGAGCGAGGAGGTCGGCTCGTCCATGATGACCACCCTGGCGTCGAGCGAGACCGCCCGGGCGATCGCGACCATCTGCCGGGTCCCGAGGCCTAAAGAGTCCAGCGGCGCGCTCACGTCGGCCTGGATGCCGTAGCGGCCCAGGATCTCGGCGGCCTCCCGGTTCATCCTCTCCGTGTCGAGCAACCCGAAGCGCGTGCGAGGCTCGCGGCCGAGAAAGACGTTCTGCGCCACGGATCGCATCGGTATCAGGTTTATCTCCTGGTAGATCGTGCTGATCCCCGCCGCCTGCGAGTCGCGGGGGCTGGCGAAAGATACCTCCTCCCCGCCGAAGAGGACCCGGCCATCGTCAGGCGCGTAGACGCCGGTTATCACCTTTATCAGGGTGGACTTGCCCGCGCCGTTCTCGCCGACTAGCGCGTGCACCTCCCCCGGTTGTAGCTGGAAGGAGACCCCGTCGAGGGCGAGGACGCCCGGGAACCTCTTGGTCACCTCGCGCGCCTCGAGGATCGGGGCTCGCTCGTTCATCGCCAGGATCTCCCTCCTTTTTGCCTAGTAGGCCGAGTCTATGTACTGCTTGGCGTTGCTCTTGTCGAAGAAGCGGTCCTTGAGGATGATCTTCTGCGGTATGGGCTCACCTTTCAGGAACTTGTCGATCGTGTCGAACGTCAGGGGGCCGAACCGCGGGTTGGACTCGACGGTGGCGCCGAGCTTCCCGTCGATGATCGCCTGCAGGGCGTCGCGGGTGCCGTCGACCGAGACTATGGTGACGTCCTCGCCAGGGGTCTTCCCGGCGGCCTCGAGCGCCTGGATCGCGCCGATCGCCATCTCGTCGTTGTGCGCGTAGACGGCGTTTATGTCGGGGTTGGCCTGGATGAGCTGCTCCATGACCTCCTGGCCGCCGGCGCGCGTGAAGTCGCCGCTCTGGGAGGCGACGATCTCCATGCCGGGCTCGTCCCCTATGGCGTTGCGGAAGCCCTCGGCGCGGTCGTTGGTGACCGAGGCCCCGATGGTGCCCTCGAGCTCGGCGATCTTCGCCTCGCCGTCCGTAGCCTCGACGAGCCAGTTGCCGGCCCGTTCGCCCTGCTC
>DATACV010000157.1:0-3102 GCA_036258875.1 Rubrobacteraceae bacterium | reverse complement strand
CGGGCCGCGGAACGGTCTACGCGACCACCGCCGTGCACAGCCGGAACCGGGATCCCCGCAACGTCGTCCTCGTCGACCTGGACGAGGGTTTCCGCATGATGAGCCGGGTCGAGGGCGTCCCCGCCGGGGAGGTCGAGATCGGGGCGAGGGTGCGCTTCGAGGTGCGCCGGGGAGAGGAAGACGAGCCCGTGGCCGTCTTCGTGCGGGAGGGGAGTTGAGCGTTCGCGGCAAGACCGCGGTAGTCGGGGCCGCCGAGTCCGACCTCGGGGAGGTCGGGCCGGGGTTCACGCCGCTAGATCTCATCGGGCAGGCCACGGAGCGCGCCCTCGCCGACGCCGGCTTGCAGAGAGAGGACGTCGACGGGCTATTCAGCGCTTCGGTGTACTACCAGATGCCGACGCTCTCCGCCGGTGAGTACCTCGGCATCCGCCCCCGCTACTCGGACGCGACGATGATGGGCGGCAGCTCGTTCGTGTCGCACCTGCTGCACGCGGCGTCCGCGATCGAGGCCGGGCTCTGCGAGGTCGCCCTGATCACCTACGCCTCCACCCAGCTCTCCGAAGGCGGTTTCCGCGGCGTAAGCGACCCGCCCAACCCCTACGAGACCCCCTACAAACCTCGCTATCCCGTGAGCATGTACGCCCTGGCCGCCTCCCGGCACATGCACGAGTACGGCACCACCCGCGAGCAGCTCGCCGAGGTCGCCGTGGCCGCCCGAGAGTGGGCCAAGCTCAACTCGAAAGCCTTTATGCGCGACGACCTGGCAATCGAAGACGTGCTGGCCTCGCGCATGATCTCTTCGCCGCTGAGCCTCCTGGACTGCTGCCTGGTCACGGATGGCGGCGGGGCGCTGCTAATGACTTCCGCCGGGCGCGCGAAGGACCTGCGCAAGCCTCCCGTCTACCTGCTCGGCGCTGGGGAGGCCCACTGGCACCGCAACATCTCCCAGATGCCGGACCTCACCGTTACCGCCGCCGTGGACTCGGGGCGCCGGGCCTACGAGATGGCGGGCGTAGGGCCAGATGACGTGAGCGTGACGATGCTCTACGACGCGTTCACCATCAACCCGATCCTGTTCCTCGAAGACCTCGGGTTCTGCGAGAAGGGGGAGGGGGGCGCGTTCGTGGAGGGTGGGCGCATAGCCCCCGGAGGGGACCTCCCGGTCAACACCAACGGCGGCGGCCTCTCCTACAACCACCCAGGCATGTACGGGCTGCTGCTGCTGGTCGAGGCCGTGAGGCAGCTTCGCGGCGAGTGCGGCGAACGCCAGGTGGAAGCCGCCGAGGTCGCCCTCGCCCATGGCAACGGCGGCGTGCTCTCAAGCCAGGTAACGGCAGTCCTGGGTACCGAGAGGGTTCTGTAAAGGAGAGACCGATGGCCGAAACGAAACGCGGCGTGAGGGTAGATTGGGAGCCCCTACGAAGGTTCTGCGAGGAGGTTCTCGTCGCCGCCGGCGTCCCCGGTGAGGACGCCCGGATCGTCGCGGCCTCGCTGGTTGACGCCGACCTGGCGGGCATGAAGTCGCATGGCGTGACCAGGCTCAACGACTATCTGCTGCGGATGGAAGGGGGCCTGATGGCCCCCACGACGAAGATAGACGTCGTGCGCGAGACCCCTTCCACGGCGCTCCTCGACGCCAACGACGGCTGGGGGCAGGTGGCCTCCGAGAGGGCGGTAGAGCTCGTGGTCGAGAAGGCCAGGGAGGTCGGCAGCGCCTGGGTGGGCGTTCGCAACTCGAACCACAACGGGACGGCGGGCTACTGGACAATAAAGATCGCCAACGAGGGCATGGTCGGGATCTGCTCGATGAACACCTCTCCCGTCATGGCCGCCCACGGCTCCAGGCGCCCGACGCTCGGTACCAACCCCCTGTCCATCGCCGTGCCGTCGAGCTCCGGGCGTCCGGTCGTGCTGGACATGGCGACGAGCAACCAGGCGCGAGGCAAGATCATCCTGGCAGCCAAGAACAACGACCCCATACCCGAGGGATGGGCGATCACGACCGAAGGCCTACCCACAACCGACGCGAAAGAGGCCCTCAAGGGGAGCGTGCTGCCCCTTGGTGGGCCGAAGGGCTCGGGCCTGGCCATCATGCTCGACATCCTCACGGGCGTCCTGACCGGGGCGGAGTTCGGGGCGCAGATGCCCCGCATGTACGACGACCCGCAACCCCAGCGGGTCGGGCACTTGTTCTCCGCAATCTCCATCGAGGCCTTCATGCCGATAACCGAGTTCCTCTCCCGCATGGACCAGAAGGAGGAGGAGACGAGAGAGGGACCACCTGCTCCCGGTTTCGAGAGGGTCTCGATGCCCGGTGACGGCACGCACGAGAGGATGGCCACGCACCGCGAGGGCGGCATCCCGCTCACGGACGAGGTCTACGCCGACCTCCTCGCCGCCGCCGGGCGTTATGGGGTTTCCCCCAGGACGTTGGAGTCGGGAACGATCTCCGGCGAAGGGACGCAACGGTGAGAGAGCGGGTGGCTGCGACCCAACGGCGCGACTCGCAAGGGCGGCGAGACTACCTGCGTTGCGCGCCCACTCATACGCAAATTATGTAAGTAAACCTAAAACCTGTATTGGACGTATCAAACGGGCATAGCCATAATGGCATTCAGGGGCAAGGCGGGAAAGGAGAAGACCGGCGTGGATTCGACGAGGGTGAGTAGCGAGAGGCTACAGGAAGTGTTGCCGGATGCGCTCGCGGCCTTGCATGGGGTGATCGAGAAGCACCGGGTGACGGAGGAGGAGTGGTCCGCGGTGCTCGCTTTCCTCACCGAGGTCGGAAGACAGGACGAGTTCATCTTGCTCTCCGACGTCACCAAGACCTCGGTGCTGGTGGACGCCATCTCCCACGAGGGAGAGAGCGGCGTTACGCCGAGCGACGTGGAAGGGCCGCTCTATCGCGAGGACCCGCCCTGGCGGGAGAAGCCGGTGAGGATCTACGAGGAGTACGAAGGGGCCGAGAACGGGGACGTGCTCTTCGTCCACGGCAGGGTCACCTCCGCGGACGGCACCCCCATAAGCGGCGCGGTCCTCGACATCTGGCAGACGGGCCCCGACGGCGGCTACGACCTCTGGGACGAGAGGCAGCCGGACTAC
>DATACV010000156.1:0-1909 GCA_036258875.1 Rubrobacteraceae bacterium | reverse complement strand
GGTGAAGGCGTACATGTCGGCACCACTCAAGGGCGCGTCCACGGGGATGGCCCCGACGGACTGGGCGCCGTCTACGAGGGTCAGTACGTCTCGTTCGCGCGCGAGAGCGCAGATCTCCTCCAGGGGCAACATCTCCCCGCTGGTCCAGTCCACGTGCGAGAGGGCGACGAGGCGCGTCCGCGGGCCCACGGCCGCCTCAACTCTCTCGGCCGTTACCGGGGGTGGGATCAGGGTCACCCTTACCCCGAAACGCCTCTGCAGGTTGTGCAACGGCGCGAGGCATCCGGGGTGCTCGGTGGTGGCCGAGATCACCTCGTCCCCCTCCCGCCAGTCTATCGAGGCGACGCCGAGGTTCATGCCGTGGGTGGTGTTCTGGGTAAGGGCGACGTTGTCGGGGTCGGTCCTGACAAGACGGGCCGCGGCCTCGCGGGCGCGGGCGGCTATCCCGGTCTGGCGGGCGAAGAGGCCTGTGCCCTCCAGGTAGGCCGGGCCGGAGCAGAGGTCGTCGGCGGCTCGCATGGCCTCGATCACGGCGTAGGGGGGCGGGCCGCTGCTGCCGGAGTTCAGGTAGACGAAGTCGTTCCCGGCGAGGGCCGGGAACATCTCGCGGGCGAGGCTTGTCTGGTCGGTGATGGACGCCTCCTTCCGGGAGGTGCGAATCTCTTTCTGTATAATATCCGCTTTATGCAGAACGGAAGCCTGGCCAGGTTCAGCCGCCGGCGGCGCCGGTTGCGCAGCAGGAGAGGCAGGTTCGTGCTGCTGCTGCGCAACGCTCTGCTTATGCTGTGCTTCGCGACGGTCCTCGGGGTCGTCGTCCTCTTCGCCAGCTTCACCCGCACCTACACGGCGCTGGCCGAGGACATGCCGGAGCTCGACGATTACGCCTCTACCGAGCTGGCGCAGACCTCCGTGGTCTACGACGCCAACGGCAACGTCGTGGACGAGCTCTACGGCGTCCAGAACCGCTTCATGATCTCTCTAGACGAGATAGACCCCACCCTGCACGACGCGGTGGTCGCCATCGAGGACCACCGCTTCTACGAGCACCGGGGGCTGGACTTCGAGGCCATAGGCCGCGCCGCGGTGGAGAACGCGCGGAGCCTCTCCATCCAGGAGGGCGGCTCGACCATTACCCAGCAGCTCATAAAGAACACCTACATAGCCCAGGAGCAGCGTATGATCCCGAGCTTCGAGCGCAAACTCGTCGAGGCCTCGCTCGCCTGGCAGTACGAGGAGGAGCACTCCAAGGAGGAGATCCTGGAGCAGTACCTGAACACCGTCTACTTCGGCGCGAACGCCTACGGCGCCGAGGCCGCCGCCAGGACCTACTTCAACAAGAGCGCCGAGAACCTCACGCTCCCCGAGTCGGCGCTCCTGGCCGGGATCATCAACCTCCCCGGGGTCTACGACCCGTTCATCGACCCCAAGACCGCGAAGGAGAGGCGCAACGTGGTCCTCGACCGGATGCTCGAGTACGGCTACATAACCGAAGCGGAGCACGAGGAGGCGGTGAAGGCGGATCTGGTCCTCAGCCGGGGGCGGGTCGAGCACGAGAACGACAACGAGTACTTCCTGAACGCGGTCCGCAGGGAACTGGCCGAGGAGTACGGCGACGACATGGTCTACGAGGGGGGACTGGAGATCCACACGACCCTCGACCCCGAGCTCCAGGAGCTCGCGAACACCGCGGTCGATTCGATAGTCAACCCCGAGGCGGGCGATCCCTCGGCCGCCCTGGTCTCGGTGGACCCGGCGACGGGGGCCGTCAGGGCGATGGTCGGCGGCTCGGACTTCGACCAGGTCAAGTTCAACCTGGCCACCCAGGCCCACCGGCAGGCCGGCAGCGCCTTCAAGCCCTTCGTCTTCGCCGAGGCTATAGAGCAGGGGATCTCCCCCGAGACCACCTACG
>DATACV010000155.1:0-4839 GCA_036258875.1 Rubrobacteraceae bacterium | reverse complement strand
AGACCGCCCCAAGCAGGACCATAGCCCATAACGGCACTGCTCGTCCCCTCGCGTTCGTCAACATGCTTTCCCTTTCCCCCTTTCGTTCAGCAGGGAGGCAGGGAGAAGATGCGCCGAAACCCCGCCTCCGACTTCGCATTGCTTGACAGCCTACCCTGGCTGCAAGCGCGAAGCAACTGATGATGTTGTTCGTGGTTATCAGGGCGTTGCCAGCAGTTACGAACTTTCGAGAAGACCCCTACTAGAGCAATAATGTAGTGCAACCGGACCAGAACGGCGTTGAACTGAGCAGGAAAATGGAAGCACTAGAATCGCTGAAGAGCGCGTAAAGTAGCGGTATGTGCTGACAGGCCAGGATGGCATGGGAACTGTAGATGCGCATTCCTAAACCGCGAGTCGGAGGTTCGAATCCTTCCAGGCGCACTCCTGAAAGACCCGCAAAACCTGGGAGATTGGGGGTTTGCAGGTAACCTGGCGCGGCATCGCTCGCGCCAGCGGCTCCTCTGTCGTATTCATTGTGGCCCCACCACGTAAACGCGGCGGGGCCACGCCGTATTTATGGCCCGGCCAGCTCCTCGCGCGACTCGTCCTGAGCCTCCTCCTGCTCGGGCGTCTCATCGCCGTCGAGCTCGCTGTAGATCACGGCTAGTATGATCCCGACGAGACCCAGGGGCCCGATCCAGGCCGGCAGGCGGATGCCCAGGATGCGATCGAGGGAGAACCTGTCGGGCTCGCGGATCATGAGCGCCGTAGAGACCGCGATGTTGAGGAGAGGCAGCTCGGCGCCGCCCTCGGTCACCCAGATGGGCTTGCCCCAGTGGGCCTTCCTCGTTGCCATCGACATAGACCCTATGACCCCGAGCGGGCCCAGGGGGTTGAGCAGACCCAGAGCCGTGAGCACGCCGCCCCCGAACTCCGAGAGGCCCGCCAGATAGGCCCACGGGCGCCCGGGGCGCATGCCGAGCATCTCCATGAAACCGCTCGTCCCCTCCAGCCCGGGTCCTCCGAAAGATCCGAACAGCTTCTGGGCCCCGTGGCCGGCCATCAGCGATCCCTGCGCCAGGCGCACTATAAACGGCGCCGTCTCGTTCAAGCTCGAGCCCCTCGACCTCGCGGTGCTCACCCTCGCTCCTTCCGTAGTCTTCTCCGGCCTCGTCAACCTCCCGCTCGTCGGGGAGGCGAGCCGACAGCACAAGCTGTATACCCGGGACGGTCTGGCTACACTCCTACGTTGCTTCTCGCCAACCCCACTTCGTGGAAGTCGGATTATTTCGTGAGCTTACGTTCAGCGTTCCGGTAACATGACCCCCGTACGAGAGGCGCGAAGAGGAGGGAGCGCATGGCATACCTGGAAGGACAGCTTCGGGGGAACGAGGTCGGGACAGGGGGCGAGCACACGGGTTACGTGCTCGAGGTCGAGGTCGACATGTCGGCGATCCAGAACGCGCAGGAGATCGTGGGCGAGCAGGTGGCCGTGACCGGTGAGGTCGAGATCGTGGACTACCCCGAGCGGGGCAAGGTCTTGATCTTCAGGGCGACCTCGGCGGCGGCGATAGAGGAAGAGGTAGAAGAAGAGGCCGAAGGGGTGCAGTAACCCCGGTGCCGACCAGCGGTCTTTCGGGGCTCAGGCTTCGTAGACCGTGGGGTTCCGGTCCTCGAGAGCGTGGGAGAGTTCCGTCAGCTGTTTACCGCGCCGGGCTCTGTCCAGATCCACCTCGACGCTAACCAGACGTTCCTCCGATGCGCCCGCGAGGGCGAGGACGCCTCCCGTCGGGTCGATGATGCAGCTGCGTCCCAGGTAGCCGTCGCCGACGCGGTTGGCGGCTGCAACGAAGAGGCGGTTGGCGTTGGCGGCGGCGATGCAGTGCACGTCTAGCATCGTGAGGTCCCCGCGGCGCTGGGATTCGGGGATCCAGTCGTCGGGGGCGTTGGATGGGACGCAGATCATCTGAGCGCCTCTCACGGCGAGGGCGCGGGCGGCTTCGGGGAACCAGGCGTCGTAGCAGACGAGGAGCCCGATCCTCCCCAGCGGCGTTTCGAATACCGGCAGCTCCCGGCCGGGCTCGTACACGAGCTTCTCCCTGTCCCAGAGGTGCGCCTTGCGGTAGCGCCCGAACGTCTCGGGCCCGAGCAGGACCGCGGAATTGTGCAGGGTGTCTCCGTCCCTCTCCAACAACCCGCCTACTATGTGGATGGCGGATTCTTCCGCTTCCTCTCTCCACGCTTCGACGGTAGGGCCGCCGGGGAGGTTCTCGGCGAGATCCCGAGCCCGTTCGCGGGAGGCTAGGTCGCAGCCGGAGTTCGCCAGCTCGGGCAGGATCACGAGCCCCGCTCCCTCTGCGGCCGCCTGCCGGATGAAGCGGAGGGAGATATCCAGGTTGTGGTCGGGATCTCCGTCGCGGACGGCGTACTGGGCGCAGGCGATGCGGGTCATAGGGAGCCCCCGCGGCGCAGCTGTTCGACCTCGCCCTCGAAGAGCTCGACGACGCCGTCGCTCGTCTTCAGGAGCAGCGCTCCCTCGGGACCTAGATCCAGTGCTACCCCTTCTAGCACCTCGCCGAACCTGCGGACCCGCACCCGCTCCCCCAGCGTGCAGTTGAGCGCCCGCCAGCCGTCGAGGATGGCCGCGAAGTCGTCTATCCGCCCCAGCTCGAAGTCCAGGTGGGAGAGCAGGGAGTCGAGGAGGGCTAGCAGGTCCACGTCGCGGCCCAGCTCGGAGCGCAGGGTGGCCGCTTCGTCTTGCGGGACCCCGAGGTCTTCAGGGTCCAGGTTGGCGTTCAGGCCCACGCCGAGGACTACGAAGTCCACCCTGCGTCCCTCCCCCTGCCCGACCTTCTTCGCCGCGACGGGGACGCTCTCGACGCTGGACTCGGCGAGGATGCCGCAGATCTTGCGCCCTTTTACGAGCAGGTCGTTGGGCCATTTGATCTCCGCCTCCACCCCCAGCTCGCGCAGGGCTCTGGCCACCCCCACCGCCGCGGTCTGCGTGATGCGGGGCGCGACCTCGGTCGAGATCCCGAGCCTCAACACCAGCGACATCCACAGCCCGCCCGCCGGCGAGCCCCACCTGCGGCCGAGCCGGCCCCGCCCGCCGGTCTGGACCTTCGAGACGACGAGGGTGCCGTGAGGCGCGCCCTCGCGGGCCAGCTCGCGGGCGCGCCCCTGCGTCGAGCCGAGCTCTTCGTGCAGCTCGACGCTCGACGCGAGCGGGCTCCCGAGACCCTCGATCGCCTCCCGGCTCAAACCGCTCAGGCTATCCCCGCCTCCTCCAGGGTCCCCATCTCGGCCATCACCCGCGCCGCCGCCTGCACGAGCGGCACGGCGAGCAGCCCGCCTGTCCCCTCGCCGAGGCGCATCCGCAGGTCGAGGAGCGGCTCGAGACCGAGCTTCCGCATCGCGACCGCGGCCCCTGGCTCGACCGAGAGGTGCCCGGCCACCAGGTAGTCGGTCGAATTGGCCGCGAGCGAGCGGGCGACGAGCGCCGCCGAGTTCGAGACTACGCCGTCGAGGAGAACGGGGACGCCGTAGACGGCGCCCATCAGGATCACGCCCACGAGCGCCGCGTGCTCCAGCCCACCTACAGCGCCGAGCACGCCTACCGGGTCAGCTGGGTCGGGATCGTGAAGCCCGAGCGCCCTATCCACCACCGCCGTTTTGACCTCCAACGTCGCGTCGTCGATGCCGGTGCCGCGGCCTGTCACCTCCCCGGCGGGGCGTCCGGTGAAGGCGGCGACGAGGCAGGCGGCTGGGGTAGTGTTCCCGATCCCCATGTCCCCGGTGACCAGCAGGTCCACGCCGCCGCTCTCGACGAGCTCCTCGGCGACGCCGGCCCCGGCGAGCACCGCCCGCGCGGCCTCCTCGCGGCTCATCGCCGGTCCCTCGCTCAGGTCGTCGGTCCCCGCCCGCACCTTCGCGTTGCGCAAGCGCGGGTGACGCTCGAGGTCCGAGGCGATGCCGACGTCGAGCACGCTGACCCGCGCCCCGACTGTCCCGGCGAGGGCGTTTACGGCCGCGCCGCCGGCGCAGAAGCTCCCTACCATCGCCGCCGTCACTTCTTCAGGCCACGGCGAGACGCCCCGGGCGAGCACGCCGTGGTCCCCGGCGCAGACCACGACCGCCGGGTTCTCCGGGACGGGCGGCGGGGACCGGCCCGCCATCCCCGCGAGGCGCGCCCCGAGGTCCTCGAGCCGGCCCAGGCTCCCCGGCGGCTTGAGGAGGCGCCGGTGCAGCTCGCGCGCGGCCTTCGCCGCTGCCGCGTCGGCGGGCTCGACCTCCGCGGCGAGCTCCCTTACCCGGTCCTCGAACGCCACGGCTAGTGGTGGTGATGGCCGTGGTCGTGGCCCGGCTCGTCGGGGTGGTAGTGCGGGGTCGCGGGGGCGCCGACCTTCTCCTCGAAGCCGGGGAGGGCGACGCGGTGGACGCAGACGTCGCAGTTCATCCGGATGTCGCCCTCGAAGGACTCGCGGTAGCGCTCCAGCACCAGGTCAGCCACCCTCGCGTCGGGCCCGAAGTAGCCGGCGTAGCGCATCTCGAAGCCGGGATTTTCGACGGCGCAGGCCTCGCTCTGCTCGCGGATGCGCTCCTCGAGGACGCCGGTGAAGAGAAAGTAGGAGAAGACGGCGACGCGCCGGAAGCCGAGCCTCCTGCACCGGTCCAGCGCGTCCGGGACGCCCGGGGGGGCGAGGCTCACGAAGGCGGTCTCGACGAGCGGGTAAGGGCGGCCCTCGAAGAAGAGGCGGGCCATCTTCGCGAGGTCGCTGTTCGCATCCGGGTCGGAGGAGCCGCGGCCGACGATCAGGACCGCCGTCTCTTCTCTCTCGTCTTCAGGGACCACGGCGG